>JAOACU010000544.1 GCA_026417715.1 Anaerolineae bacterium
CGCGGCGCGGGCGCGTACATTTGCGGCGAAGAGACCGCGCTCCTCGAAAGTATGGAAGGCAAACTCGGTCAGCCGCGCGTCAAACCACCGTTCCCTGCTGTCGTCGGTCTTTACAACAAGCCAACCGTCATCAACAATGTCGAGACGCTGGCGAACGTGCCATTGATTATCGAGCGCGGCGCGGCGTGGTATGCCAGCATCGGCACACCTAAATCAACAGGTCCCAAAGTGTTTTGCCTGAGTGGGCACGTGAATCGTCCGGGCAATTACGAAGCCGCGTTCGGTTCGATTTCATTTCGCGATTTGATTTTCGATTTGGGTGGTGGCATTCGCGGCGGCAAAAAGTTGAAAGCGATTCTGCCTGCGGGCGCAAGTAGTTTCGTCATCAATCCTGCGCTGAACGAAGCCGTGCTCGATGTCAAACTCGATTTCGATTCGCTCGCGCCGTTTGGTTCTGCGCTTGGTTCTGCGTCCGTGATTGTGATGGACGAGACGACGTGTATGGTGTGGATGGCGAAAAAGACGACGCACTTTTTCGAGCACGAGTCGTGCGGCAAGTGTACGCCGTGTCGCGAAGGAACGTACTGGATGTCGCGTTTGCTCGATCGTCTCGACGCAGGCAACGGCACACTCGCCGATGTGGATTTGCTTGCGAGTGTCGCGACGCAAATGCAAGGGCGCACGCTGTGTCCACTCGGCGAATTTGCGACCGCGCCGGTGTTGAGTAGCATCAAAGCATTCCGCGACGAGTTCGAGCGGCACGTGCGCGAAAAGGGGTGTTGGGCGCGGAGGTAAATTTAAACAGGAATAACTGATGTCCAATTTGCCGCCCATCAAGAGTTATATTCTGACCGACCACGCACGTTTCGAGATGGCACGTCGCCAGATCAGCGAGGATACTGTAGCGCAAGTTCTAGGTGCGCCTGAGTACACCGAGGTTGTTCGTCCTGGTCGTGCTTTGTATCAATCACGATGGAGTGAGGCATCCAAAACTTTTCTGATTCGAATCTTTGTTGACATTGACCGCGAACCACCAAAAGTTGTCACTGTGTATCGAACAAGTAAGATTGCCAAGTACTGGAGGGCGGAATGAAAGTTATCTACGACCCTGCAACCGATACGCTGACGGTTCTCTTTTCTGACGCTCCTGTTGCCGAAAGTGACGAAGACAAACCAGGTGTGATTTTGGATTATGATGCCGTAGGCAATCTGGTGTCCCTTGAAATCTTGGACGCTTCGCATCGTGTTCAATTTCCCAATCGTATCGAATACCAAACCGCACCCATTCCTGCATAAGCCCTAATTCGCAACTCCGAACTCGCAACTCCGAACTCGCAATTCTGAACTCGCAACTCGCCACTCCGAACTCACAAACCCAAACTCGGACATCGAAAATGGCAAAAGTTACCATTGATAACAAAACGATTGACGTACCTAACGGCACACTCATCATCGAAGCCGCGAAACAAGTCGGCATTCACATTCCCGTCTTTTGCTATCATCCCAAATTGCAACCTGTTGGGATGTGCCGAATGTGTCTCGTCGAAGTGGGCACGCCCAAGCGCGGCAAGGACGGACAAATCGAACGCGACGCGGACGGCAACGCGGTGATCGCATGGATGCCGAAATTGCAAACGGCGTGCACGACTGTCGTCTCCGATGGAA
>JAOACU010000545.1 GCA_026417715.1 Anaerolineae bacterium
CGATGAGGTGCGCTACGAGCAAAGCGCGCCAACGCATGCGCAACTGTGCGCACTGTGTCAGCGCAAACACATCGAGCGCGAGCAAATTGAGGAGCGCAAGACTGTGCGTGTAGAATGCGAGCGTCTGCATCAGTGCAAACAACCACCAATCACGCGTGCGATTCTCGCGCCACGCGCGAATGAAAAACACAAAACTCGCCAGCGTGAAAAACGCCAACAACGCGTACATCCGCGCTTCTTGCGCAAACAAGACGTGAAATGGATTGAGCGCAAGTGCAAGCGTCGCTAGAATCGCTACGCGCGCATCGAATAATTGACGTGCAAACGTGTAGAACAGCGGAATCGTCACAATCGAAAACAAGCACGAGACCGCGCGCGCGGCAATCTCATCGTTACCGAATTGGAGCGCGTAATGCAATAGCAGGTAGTAGAGTGGTGGCATTGTATCTTGCGCAGTGCTGGCAACGATGGCATCTAGGTTGCGTTGTGCCACAAACACACTGAACAACTCGTCTAGCCATAACGATTGCGCACCCAGATTAAAAACGCGCACACTCGCGCCAACGAATGTCAACGTCACAAGCCAAATTTTTTCGTTGCCCAGCGTTGCCTTCATTGCACTCTCACTCGGTAGATGCGTGCTTCCTCGTTTGCAAACACGCGTTCAAGATATGGCGCGCGCTCGGGATCGAACGCGCCCAAGTCGCGCTCGGCGCGTCCCCAAAACACATACGCAATGCCATAGTCGCGCAAGAGCGTGAGGCGTGATACGTCATCGGTCGCCGCATCGAAAAATTTTTCTGTCGCCGCGCGTTTTTCGTCAAAGTGAATTGTCTCGTAGAGATGCCCGACAAAAACGCGATTGCCTGCGCGCGCGGGAATAAAACTGCCTGTCCAGTATGATGACAGCACCGCGTCATTCGAGTTGGTATTTGCGCGCAACCAATCCATCGCTTGTAGTTCGAGTGTGGGACGAAAAAGCGGGTACGGTTGCACGAATCCTAACAATACTACACTACTTATCCAAATGTAGAGACTAGCGATACTTGCCAATGCGATGATGAAAACGATGGTCAAACATTGCAAACCTGCCATACTGTAATCAGGACGCTGAGACAGCGCAACAAAAACGCGCGTACGCGTGAGGCGCGGTAACACCACCTCACACAAACCAACCGCCGCGAGAATCGCGAGTGGCACCTGCACCCCTTCAACAAAGCGACGTTGTTGTGTAATCGGCGCGTACAGCAAAAGTGCAACTACGATGACCCAAATCCACAAAAACACCAGCGCGCGTCGGCGCGTTGGATCGAGTCGCCACGTCAACACGGCAAACACGAGCAACGGCGTGTATGTCAAAACGAAATGAATCGGATGTGGCGAGAGGGTGGTGGCTTGCGTATTCCACTGTCGAAACACGGGATTCGTTACCAAAACGATTTGATAGTACACGAACAACGGTGCAGGAATCGCGAACGCTATGCCTAATCCAATCAGCGCGCGCCACAGAATTTTGCGACGTTGCCACATTAGGAAAACGAAATACACGCCTGTCACCGCAATCATCAAATACATCAGGAACGGATAGACAATGCCGATGAGTAGATTCCCTACGCCCGCACCAAGCGCTGTGTAGAAACGCATCGGCGATACGTCTTGAT
>JAOACU010000546.1 GCA_026417715.1 Anaerolineae bacterium
AGATGTGTATAAGAGACAGCATCTTTCCTTTTTTGGGGGAGTCATGGCATTCGTCGAACTACACGACGTAACCTTAGACTATGCCAGTAATCAAAGTGTGACCCGCGCCATCGAAAACGTCACCCTGTCCATTCAGCGCGGCGAATTCGTGGCGATTGCGGGTCCCAGCGGTTGTGGTAAAACGACGATTCTGAAACTCGTTGCCGGACTGTTGAGTCCAACAGTGGGTAGCGTGGTGGTGGATGGAACCGTCGTGCGCGGTCCGCTCAAGATCGTGGGGATGGCATTCCAAAATCCCACCTTGTTGCCTTGGCGAACGACTTTGGAGAACATTCTGCTTCCTCTCGAAATCGTCGAGCCGCACAAGCGCGCGTATCGCCAAGACGCGCGCCCGTACATCCAAGCCGCGCGCGATTTGCTCAAGACGGTGGGCTTGGATGGTTTTGCCGATCGGCATCCTTGGCAACTATCGGGAGGGATGCAACAGCGCGCGTCACTTTGCCGCGCGTTGATTCACGAACCACAAATCTTACTACTGGACGAACCGTTTGGCGCGCTCGATGCGTTCACGCGCGAAGAATTGTGGGGTGTGTTGCAAACACTTTGGCAAAAGCGACAATGCACCGTGATTTTGGTCACGCACGATTTGCGCGAAGCCGTGTATCTGGCAAATACGGTCTATGTGATGAGTCGCCGTCCAGGGCGTTTGATTTCGTGCACGGTGATTGATTTGCCACGCCCGCGCACGTTGGAAGATACGTTCCGCCCTGAATTCACCGAGTACGTCCACGAGATTCGGCGACAGATTACGGAGGCGTTGGCGTGATGAAAAATCGAATCGTCGAATCTAGTTTACCGGCGTTGGTCATCATCGGCGCGTTTATCTTGTGGGAAGTGAGCGGGCTGGTATTCAACTTTGATGAGTTTGTTCTCCCGCGTCCGACGGTGATCTTTGCGGCGATGCTCAAATGGCAACACGCGATCTTGCCCAACGCGTGGCAAACGTTGTTCACGACCTTGATTGGTTTTGGCTTGGCGATTGTTGGCGGCTTGTTGCTTGGACTGGGCATTGGCTATTCGCAATTGTTGTACAACGCGCTGTATCCCTTGCTCATCGGCTTTAACTCGATTCCCAAAGCGGCACTCGTGCCCGTGCTCGTGATTTGGTTTGGCATCGGGACGATTCCAGCGATTCTGACCGCGTTCCTCATCTCGTTCTTTCCGATTGTGGTGAACGTGGCGACGGGCTTGGCAACGCTCGAACCTGAATTGCAAGACGTGTTGCGTTCGCTCGGTGCGACGCGCATCGAGATTTTCACCAAGGTCGGTTTTCCGCGCACCTTGCCGTACTTTTTCGGTTCGCTCAAAGTCGCGGCGACACTCGCGTTCGTCGGCGCGGTGATTGCCGAGTTGGGCGCATCGAACGCGGGCATTGGTTATCTGATGGTGAATGCCAGTGCGCGCTTTGAAGTGCCACTGGTCTTTGCCGGCTTGGTCGTCGTCGCGGCGATGGGTGTTGCACCTGTCTCTTATACACATCT
>JAOACU010000547.1 GCA_026417715.1 Anaerolineae bacterium
AGATGTGTATAAGAGACAGCTCTAATCTCCGAGTGTACAATTCGATGGCTTTGAATTTAACAACGTGGGGGCGTAGAGTAATCGCGCCCCTATTCTTGTTTCTGCTTCTCACAGCGTGTAACGCGTCATCACCTTCGCTTGTTCAACCCACATCACCTCCAACTTCTACGCCCATACCACCACCCACCGCAAAAGTGTTACGCATCGGCTTGGCGCGTTATCCCGATGTGCTCGATCCACAGCGCGCGCCACTCGGTAGCGAAGCGCACGTATTGCGTTTGGTGTACGAAGGACTGACGACGATTGACGCGCGCGGCAATGTGACCAGCGGCGCGGCAAAACGTTGGACACTATCGCCCGATGGTTTGCAGATGACGTTTCATCTGCGCGACGATGTGAAACGCGCCGACGGCACACCCATCACCGCGCGCGATTTTGTATTCGCGCTCAAGCGCGCGCTCGACCCGCGCATTGAGAATCGTACGAATCCACTTGTGCTGTACGACATCAAATGCGCGGCGCAAGTGGATCAACTCAGCCCGTTGACACGACCCGATGAGGTGGACAAGGCGTTGAACAACGTGGGTGTGCGCGCGGTAGATGATCGAACGCTTGTCGTCACCTTTCAAAAACCTATCGGCTACTGGCACTATGTTGCCGCGACGATGGCTTTGTTCCCTACCGATCCTCGATCCGTCGAGCGTGATCCCGACCACTGGTGGGCGCATCCTGAATGGCACAACGGCAACGGCGCGTTTCGCGTCCAGTCTATCGAACTGAACAAGCGCATCGTCCTTGTGCCGAACGCCAACTATTGGCGCGGCAAGCCCAAGTTGGATCGCATCGAGTTTGCGTATTTTTCCGGTGGCAAAGGTTTGCGCGACGCATACGCGCGCGGCGACATTGATCTTGCCGCAATGCTCACCGCCGATGATGTGCACGCGCTTGATGCGACACTGACGCGCGAACTCGTGCGTGCGCCCGCGCCAATCGTGTATGCCATCGTGTTCAACCGCGCGCACAAACCGTTCGATAACAAGAATGTGCGGCTCGCGTTCGCGCAAGCGTTCGATCGCGAAGGTTGGGTGCGCGAGGTGTTTGCGAATGTGGGCAAGCCATCTACGCGTTGGCTTCCGCCCGGCATCGCGGGCGCGCAAGGTGATTCGCCTGGTGTGCCCACGTTCGATCCGCAAGCGGCAGTGCGTACGCTCGTCAACAACGGCTATGCCGCGAAGGACAGCACCACCGAAAATCCCAAAGTGGATTGCGCCAAGTTGGGCACAATCAAATTGACGTACCTCGATGCGCCGATCAATCGCGCGCGTTACGAATTTCTTGCCGCGAATTTCACGCGCGTCTTTGGCTGTCCGATTGTTGCCGAAGCCGTCACCCAATCGTCCAAGATGCCGCTGGCGGTGCAAGCGTATCGTCACGAGTATCCGCATCCGCGCGCTTGGTTGAGTGCGTGGACGTGCAACAGCGCGTTCGCTACAGCGTTTGGCTACTGTAACAAAGAACTCGATGCGCTTGTCGCGCGCGCGGATCAAGAACGCGACGCGCAAAAAGCGTTGGCGTTGTATCAACAAGTCGAAGCAATGTTGTTGAACTGTCTCTTATACACAT
>JAOACU010000548.1 GCA_026417715.1 Anaerolineae bacterium
ATCGGGAGGTAGCGCGGCGGCAAGTCCCATCCATAACGGAATCGTCGGAATCGAGCGCAGGAATTCGATCACGCGTTGGATGAACGTATCCACTGCGCCACCGTAGTAGCCAGAGATGCCACCCAGAATCACACCGAGCAACAGACTGAGCATCACTCCCACCAAGCCGATGGACATTGAAACGCGCGTGCCATAGATCACGCGACTCAACATATCGCGCCCCATCCGATCGGCACCCAGCAAGTACATTGGCGCGCCGGGTTCAACAGGACCGATGAGGTGAATATCCGATTCAAAAAGATTCCACATCTTGTATTTTTCGCCCTTGGCGAAAAATTGCACCGGAATTTTTACCGATTCGTCAATCGTAAAGACGCGTCGCAAAGCCGTCGGTTCGATTTCGACTTTGTAGCCGTAAACATACGGACGAAACTGAATCCCCTGTGGGGTGTGTTCGATGAAATGCAACTGTTGGGGTGGTGCGTAGGTGTACTTGGCGGCATACGTGTCCGCGCCGTACGGCGCCAGAAATTCGGCAAAGAGCGCGACCGAGTAGATGAGCAGTACGACGATACCGCCCACCATCGCCAAGCGGTGTTGGCGAAACTTCCACCACATCAAGCGCCATTGCGACGCGACAAAAATCTTGTTCTCGTTCTTGGGTTCTGTCATCTCAAAACTCGCTGTACCGAATGCGTGGATCGAGCCACGCCAAAAGCACATCCGATGCCAACGTGCCCAGCACAGTGAGTGTGCTCATCATCAAGATAAACGCGCCCGCCAGATACATATCTTGTTGCAACAACGCGTTCAGCAGAAGAGGACCTGAGGTGGGTAAACCTAACACGGAGGAAACGATCACCTCACCCGAAACTAGTGTGGGGAGTGACCATCCGACCGTGCTGACAAAGGGATTAAGAGCAACGCGCACGGGGTAGCGCAACAACAATTCCCGTTCGTCCAATCCCTTGGCGCGCGCTGTAACGACGTACGGCTTGTGTAATTCGTCGAGCAGATTGGCGCGCATCACACGAATCAGCGAAGCGGCACCGCTCGTTCCCAGAATGATGATCGGAATCCAAATGTGGCGGAGCATATCGAGCACGCGTGCAATGCTCCAGGGCGCGTTGACAAATTCATCGGAAAACAATCCTGTGATGCTGAGACCAAAAAAGCGGAATGTCAAATACATCAAGATTAGCGCAAGGAGAAAATTGGGAATCGCCAAGCCGATGAAACCGAGAAAGGTGAAAATGTAATCGCCGAGTGAATATTGTCTCACGGCTGAATAAATGCCGATGCTAAAACCAATCAGCCAAGTGAATAACAGTGTGAGACTCGAAAGAATGAACGTCAACCCCAGACGTTCCCAAATCAATTGCTTGACGGGTTGATTCCAGTAAAACGATTGTCCAAAATCGCCGCGCGTGAGGATGTTGGTCATCCACTTCCAATATTGGATGTAGACAGGTTCACCCAAGCCATACTGCACGCGCATTGCCTCGAGTGTTTCTTGGTCAATGCGTTCACCTTTGGATGCGGCGATGGCGGCAAGAGTGGTGAGAAAATCACCCGGCGGTAGTTCGATGCTAATGAACGCAACCAGTGAGATGACCAACAGGGTAGGAAC
>JAOACU010000549.1 GCA_026417715.1 Anaerolineae bacterium
GCCTACACCCACTGCCACACCTGTCACCAAACCGACACCCGCACCATCTCCCACCCCATTGCCATCGAGCGATGGTTGTATCAAATGTCACAGCGACAAAGAAATGCTGAAGAAACTCGCTGTCAACAAGGTTGAAAAATCGGCAGAAACGAAAGGTGAGGGCTGAGGTGGTGTCGTTACCCCGCTGGAAGCGTGGGAAAAAGTTTTTCTGGGTGACGGCAAATTCCTGCAATCCACACACGGCAAACTTGGCTGCGTGTTTTGTCACGGTGGCAACGGCGCTACATCCGATAAAGCCACTGCACACAAAGGTCTCATCGCCGAACCGAGCGCGCAACCAGAAAAAGCGTGTGGCTTTTGCCATACGCCTCAAGTGCAACACTACAAGACCAATTTGCACGTCAATCAAAACGGCTACTGGACTTACTTTAAAGCCGTTGGCGCCGATGTGAACTCGCCCGTCTTGCGCGAAGCATTCAACAATCATTGTGCTGATTGTCATACGACGTGCGGACAATGCCACATCAAGCGTCCCTCGTACACGGGCGGTGGTTTGTTAGCGGGACACAGCGCCAGCAAGAATGCACCGGTCAAAGAAACGTGTACCGCTTGTCATGGCGGACGCATCGGCGATGAATTCTTTGGCAATTATGATTTCATCCCTGCCGATGTGCACCAAAGCAAAGTGAAAATGACGTGTATGTCGTGCCACAAAACCGCCTCGGTGCATGGTGACGGACAAATGCGCGCGACGATGTGGGACAAACCTGCCGTGACTTGCGAATCGTGTCACAAAGATACGATGAGAAATCCTAACAACCAACAGCACGTCATTCACAGAGATAAACTGTCGTGCCAAGTGTGTCACTCGGTTGCTTACAAGAATTGCGCGAATTGTCACGTCGGCAAGGATGCCAAAGGCATACCGTTCCGCACACTCGATCCATCGTGGCTCGATTTCCGCATCGGCAGGAATCCGAACAAGACCGCCGAGCGACCATACAACTATATCGTAGTGCGACACGTGCCTACCAACGCCGATTTGTTCAAATGGTACGGCATCGTCTTCCCCAACGCGAATGCCGTGCCGAGTTGGCAAATGACCACACCGCACAACATCCAACTCAAGACACCGCAGAACGCCTCGTGCGACGCGTGTCACGGTAACGCGCGCATCTTTCTCACCGCCGATGCCGTCAAGCCCGCCGAACGCGAAGCCAACAAGAACGTGATTGTGGAACGCGTACCCGCCAAGACAGGGCGGTGATCAAAGACGAAAGACGAAGGACGAAGGCAATCTTCCGTCCTCCGTCCTTCGTCTTCCGTCCTCCGTCATTCGTCCTTCGTCCTCCGTCACAATGTCACGCATCATCACTCTGACCACCGACTTTGGCATGCGCGATGCTTTTGTCGGCGTGATGAAGGGAGTGATACTCGGTATCAATCCAAAGGTCACTCTCGTGGACATTACGCACGAGATCGAACCGCAGAACATTGCGCAAGGTGCGTTCGTGCTTGCGAACGCCGTGCCGTACTTTCCTCCCGATACGATTCACCTCGTCATCGTTGATCCCGGCGTGGGAAGCGCGCGCCGCGCGCTTGCCGCCCAAGTCGGCGAAACATTTT
>JAOACU010000550.1 GCA_026417715.1 Anaerolineae bacterium
CGGAGATGTGTATAAGAGACAGTGGCGAGACGCTTCGCTGCGCTCAGCGTGACACAGTCACCTTATCCGCTTTACTCAAGACTAGCACCATTGGTTACTAGAGGAGATAGGAACGTGGAACTGCGGCATTATTGGTCAATCCTATGGCGCTGGATGTGGTTGATTGTGCTGGCAACGGGCATCGCGGCAGTTTCGAGTTATCTGGTGGTCTCACAACAACCCAAGATTTATCAGACCTCCACCACCTTGCTGGTCGGGCAAAGTATCCAAGCCCTCAATCCCACACCAGGGGACATTTACATGAGCCAGCAATTGGCACAGACATATGTGCAACTTGTCAAGACCGAAGCGGTGCTGCAGGGCGTCGTGGATGCGTTGGGCTTGCAGATTTCTGCCGCCGCGCTGCGTGGTATGGTCAGCGCAATCGTCATTCAAGGTACACAACTTATCGAGTTACGCGTGATTGATACCGATCCGCTGCGCGCTCAAGCCGTTGCGAACGAAACCGCGCGCCAGTTGATTCTGCAGGGACCAGCGGCGAAGGAACAAGAATTACAAAGTCGCCAGAACTTTGTGCAAAAACAAGCAGATGAATTGCAGAAGAAAATTCAGGAAGGGCAAGAACGTATCAACGAATTGCAAAGTTCAATTCAGGTCACCGCAAGCGCGCGCGAAATCGCTGACAAGCAACAGCAGATTGCCACCTTGCAACAGCAGATTAATCAATGGCAGTTGACGTATGCGAATCTACTCAACTACCTGACTCCGCGCTCACCCAGTTACATCACGGTCATTGAACCTGCGCGCGTGCCTACGACCCCCGTTGCTCCCAATGTGCCGATGACCGTGATGCTAGCGGCGGCGATTGGTGCGCTCTTGGCAATTGGTGGCGCGTTTCTCATCGAGTATATTGACGATACGGTCAAGACTCCAGATGACATTACCCAGTCGCTCAAGATGACCCTCCTTGCAGTGATTGCGCGAATTGCTGGCGACGCGCCCGAAGAGAAATTGGTCGCCGCGCGTCATCCGCGTTCATCGCACGCCGAAGCGTATCGTTTGCTACGCACCAACATTCAGGTCGCCGATGTGGATCGTCCCGTCCAAACGATCTTGGTCACCAGCCCCAATCCTGTCGAAGGCAAAAGTGTGACGGCGGCGAATCTCGCCGTCGTGATGGCGCAAGCCGGTTTGCGAACGGTACTTGTGGATGCTGATCTACGCCGCCCCACCCAACATCGTTTGTTCCGACTCACGAATGACATTGGCTTGACCAATAGTCTAGTGCAAAGTGCGCCCAACCTCGATGGGTATGCGCGCGCGACTGACGTGGAAAATTTACGCGTGGTCACGACGGGACCACTCCCGCCCAATCCCGCCGAATTGCTTGGCTCCAAGCGCATGCAGAAACTGGTCGAAGCATTGAAAGACCAAGCCGACGTCATCATCTTCGATACGCCGCCCTGCTTACCCCTTGCCGATGCGGCAATTCTGGCGCGTCAAGTAGATGGCGTGGTGCTAGTGACTGACGCTGGTAAGACACGTCGGGATGCCGTCGTCAAAGCCAAAGAAGCCCTCGAGCGTGCAGGCGGGCGCGTACTGGGCACAGTGTTGAATCG
>JAOACU010000055.1 GCA_026417715.1 Anaerolineae bacterium
CTTCGGTACAATCGCCGATCAGAACATCGGCGCCACGCTGGGCGAGCACCTCGGCGATCGCGCGCCCGATGCCACGTCTGCCGCCGGTGACGACAGCAATTTTGTTCGATAGGTCAGACACTCGTCCTCCTTTCTCCAAACGCTTTGATGCTTGCCACATCGCCGATACTAACCGCGTGCACATTCGCGTTGATCCGTCGAATCAAACCTGCGAGCACATCTTTCGGACCGATCTCGATGAAATGCGTGACACCTTGCGCGATGATGTACTCGATACTTTTGATCCATTGCACCGATGCGGTCAACTGTGTGACAAGTTCGTGTTGAATCTGTTCGATACTTGTGAGCGGCTGCGCGGTGACGTTGGAAATCACTGGGATTTTGGGTGCGCGCAACGGTGTTGCCGCGACGGCATCAGCAAATTCGCGCGCGGCATCTTGCATCAATCGCGAATGCGAAGCGATGCTGACAGCGAGCACAATCGCGCGCTTGGCGCCGCGCGTCTTGGCAAGTTCAACCGCGCGTTGCAGCGCGTCCTTTTCACCCGAAATGACGATTTGCCCCGGTGCATTGTAGTTCGCGATTTGCACTCCCGTTTCCGCGCACACACTTTCGAGCGTCGCTGTGTCCATCCCGATAATCGCCGCCATTGCGCCGGGTGTTTTTTCACCGGCACTTTTCATCACGCGTCCGCGTTCGCGCACCAGTTTGAGCGCGTCGGCAAAATCCAGCGCGTCGGCAGCCACGAGCGCGCTGTACTCACCAAGCGAATGTCCAGCGACGAATGCGGGTGTCAAGTCGGGTTGAAGGGTTTGGAGCACGCGTAGCGCAGCGATGCTGTGCGTGAGCAACGCGGGTTGTGCGTTGATCGTATCGGTTAGTTCGTTTTCGGGACCGTTGAAGCACAGCGTCGAGAGGGCAAAGCCGAGTGTGGCATCGGCTTGCTCAAAGATCGCGCGCGCTTGCGGATAGGCGGCGACTAGATCGTGCGCCATTCCCACGTATTGCGAACCTTGACCGGGAAAGACAAAGGCGGTTGATGACATTGTGAGCGTCCTAAAGCAAAAGTCTGGCAGCGCGTGCCGGCGCGCACGTTGCCAGACCTTTGGTGCATCAAAAGCGGCGTGCTGCCGGCGAAATTACTTTTTGCGCGCTTTTTTTTCTTTGACGACAAAAATTTGTTCGCCGGCATAGTGCCCGCAGTGTGGACAAACGCGATGCGGCACATACATCTTGTGACAGTTGGGGCATACCGCTAGGTTGGGACTCGCGAGTGCCAAGTGACTGCGGCGCCGATCACGCCGTCCTTTCGAGAGTTTACGTTTAGGTAGAGGGGGCATTGTTTTACGTTATCCTTTCACTAGAGTTCATCTTCCAACAGGGCTTTGAGTTTTTCAAGACGTGGATCAATTTCCGTCGTGCGGCAATCGCACGAACCTTCATTCAGGTTTTGACCGCAGACTGGACACAAGCCCGCGCATTTGGAACGACACAAAGGTTGTAGTGGAATCGCTAGCAGGAGATTCTGACGAATCACCTCGGCAAGGTCCAATTCGTGATGGGCATCAATTTGGGTTGCCACTTCGTCATCAGGGGGCAAAGGCAGAGCCACACCCGTGTAAACATCTATCGTCGGACGGAATTCTTCTTCCAACGTGAATTCGAGCGGCAACGCAAACTGTGTCAAACAACGCACGCACGTCAGTTCCAACGATGTGTGCAACGTGCCAAAGACAAAGATGCCATCCACTGAACGGATGAATTGAATATCGCCGTCCAGCATCGTCAAAGGCACAATGTCGGGATCAAGATGGCTAATATCTTCGTGCAGAGTGTATTGTCGTGTTTGCCCACTCTGGGCTTTCAATAATTGAGCAACATTATAACGCATCGCAACCTCACAGCGAAACGTGAAACATTATAATCGAGTCCGTGAATGTGTCAAGCAGAATGGATGACTTGTGCACAGTCGGAGTTGGCGACTGGAGAGACGCGTCGCCGACGCGTCTGTACTCGCCGCGACAAAAACCCAAAGCCGCCCGTTCGGCGGCTTGTTTAGCCCGCGTAGGCGGGCTTTGGGTAGTTGTTGGAGTGAATTGATTTGCAGGTCAGTAGACTTTGCACCAACCCTGGGTCAAAACTTGATCAGAGATTTTTTCCTCACGTGACCAATTCATCGGGCAGAAAATCGGTGCGATTAGCGTACACCAGTACGGCTTCTTCACCGACGAAATCTATGCGCGTGATGGCGGCATTGTTGAGTGCAAACCACACGTTGGCGCGTCCGATTTTGAAAATCGTCTGCATCAGTACGTTGTAAAATCCACCGTGACTGATGACGGCGACGCGATCTTCTGTGTTGCCGTGCTGCGCCATGAGAGCGTTCAAGAAACGCTCTGCGCGCGGAAACACTTGCTCGTACTCTTCAAACGGACGATTCCACCAGCCCGCATCGTTCATTGTCGCCGGCAAAACAAGTTCGGGATAGTGCGTGGCAAAGTATGCGCGCGTTTTGCCGGGCTGTCCAATCTTCATGCCTGTTTCTAAATCTTCGAGGTAGATGCCGCCACCCTCGTGCAAATCTTCCCACGCCACCGGCGCCAAATTCAGCGCGCGACCGATAATCGTTGCCGTGGCGACTGCACGCACCATCAAACTGGTGTACAAATGCGTGATGCCAAAACCACTGCGATTCAACCGACCATTCGGTAGGGGATTACCACGCGCAAGAAATTCGGCGAGGAGTTGGGCTTGGTGGCGTCCTGTCTCTGTCAGTTCGGGGTCTTCAACTCGTCCGACACTTGAACCCGTCGTGTCGTACAACAAGTTGTTGGAGGATTGAGCGTGACGGATAAAGTAAAATTGCATTGATGTCTTACACTGGCAACTCGACTAGAATCGGAAAAGTCACGGTAAAAGTGGTGCCGTGTCCTACCTGACTTTGAACGCTGATATGTCCGCCAAAGCGCGTGACCAAATCTTTGGTGATGGCAAGCCCCAAACCGGTGCCTTCCTTGACTTGCGCTTTGGCATTCGGCGCGCGATAAAATTCCTCGAACAGATGCGGTAGCGCGTCTTCGGGAATGCCGATGCCCGTGTCCGATACTTCGAGTGTGGCGCAATTTTCGCGCACGAACATTCGCACCGACACGCGTCCACCGCGCGGCGTGTACTTGATCGCGTTCGAGACGAGATTGTTGAGGATGCGATCCACACCCTCGTTCGTCGCCGCGATTTTAACGGGACCTTCAGGGCATTTGCATTCCCAATCGAGCGTGATTTGTTTTTCCTGCGCGGGCACTTGAAAGCGTTCGACGACGCGATGCACGGCTTCGTCCAGCGCGACGGGCACGCGTTCTTCTTGTGCGCGCACATCCATCTTGCCTGCCGCAAGGTCGAGCAAATCGTCAATCAGCGTTTGCAAAAAATCGGCGCGATGTTGAACGCGCTGGAGCATTGCGCGCTGTGTTTCGCTCAATTCGCCCACATAGCCGCCCAGTAACGTGTGCAACAAACTGCGAACCACGCTGACGGGCGAACGAAGTTCATGCGTGACGGTGCGTACGAATTTGGATTTCATCTGATCGAGTTTGCCGAGGGCTTCGTACGCCAGCGCGTTTTCGATGGCGATGCTTCCTTGCCGCGCAATTGCGGTGAGAAACTCGGCATCGTCTTGAGTAAAGTGATTGGGTTCACTGCTGTAGGCACGAATCAAACCGAGCGGTCCTTTTTTGCCTTGCAGTGGCGCAGAGAGCATCGAATAGATGCCTTCTTCGAGGGCTTGACGTGGATATTGCAAACGGGTCTCGGCGGTAACATCGTTCACGATGACCGTCTTGCCGGCGATCACTTCGCGCGCGAGGGGATTGTGCGCGAGAATCAAATCGCCTTTGTGGATGTAAGCATCACTCAAGCCATACACGGCGGCGACTTTGAGCCGCGCACCACTTTCATCGAGCAGACGAATCGAACACGCGCGCACGCCGAGCGCGTCTGCAGTGCGTCGTACCAAGCGATCCAACACCTGCGCGAGTTCAAGTGTCGAACTGACGGCTTCGGCGGTTTCGTACACAGTCTCCAAACGCGTGTACGCGCGCAAAAGATTTTGGCTGAGCGCGATCACTTCGGCTTCGCGTTTGCGTAGGCGCGCGTTGAGCGTCGAGGAAAGATACGCGGCGACGAACATCGTGCTGATGAAGAAAAAGACGATACCGATGACAAACAACGGTTGGCGATACGCCGCCTCCGTCGCGCTCAGCAAAACGAAATAGTGGGGCAAGATACCGGCGTACTCGAGCACGCCTACGCCGCTGACGAGCAACGTCGCCATCGCCGCGTAGAAAAAAGTCGCGCGCATCGAAAGGAGTGTGGCGGCGATGATGATGTGGAAAAAGAAATAAAAAATCGCTGGACTTTCGAGACCGCCCGAAAAGTGAATCAGCGCGGTCATTGCCAGCCAATCGAACCCGATTTGGGTTTTGGTGAAAATGTCGTACGGCGTGAGGGTGCGCGCGGGCACGCGCGACAGACGACGAACGATCACATAGAACGCGGTGTTGTAGAGGAGAATGCTCACCCCAATTGTGTAGAGGGCGAGTGTGGGGAGCGCGACGCGAAAAAAAGTATCGGCGAACCACGTCGCGCCGATGACTCCAATACCCGCCAGCCAGCGAATCGTGATAAACCACGTGATGCTGGCGACCAGTTCCGCTTCGACCGGCACGGAACTCGACTGCGCGGCTTTGCGTAGCGCGGCAAAATTCATCGTCGTCACCGCAAAAGAGTTAGACCTGACAGCCAAGCCCACTACGCGGCGGGTAGGGGCGAGTCGGCGACTCGCCCCTACTGTCAGGTCTAATCAAAATTATTTCTTCAAATGTTTGCGTACTTGTTCCAGCAATTTCGCCGGCTCGATCGGTTTCTCGATGAAGGCATCCACCGGCAAGTAATCTTGTTCGGGACCAAAGCGTAGTGGCGTGGTTTGATGAATCGCCGTAAGCATCAAAATCGGAATGTGGCTGTAGGCTTTGTACTCGGATTTAGGGTCGGGACTGCGCAGCGTCAGCGAGACCTGAAAGCCCTCTGTTGTCGAGTCCATCATCACATCGAGGATGATCAAGTCGGGATTGATTTCTTTGACCTTTTGCAGTCCTTCAACACCATTCGCCGCGCGAAACACCTTGTACCCGGCGGCTTCGAGCGGTAGGCGCATTGCCAATACCAGATCGTCGTCATCGTCAATGATTAGGATTTTTTCGTTTGCCATAGTGAACTCCTCAAGGATGAAGTATGAAGGCGGAAGTATGAAGAGATTTTCATACTTCATCCTTCTGACTTCATACTTTGACTCAACTCGTCGAGAATCGCGTCTATCACGCGCGGCACCGCATCGTGAACGGTGGGACTCAGGGACGCGCGCCATTCGACGCTGGCAGGTTGCACGCCAAAGAAAACGATTTCAGGTAATTGGAGGTTCAACGCTTGCGCGAGCGCGAGCGCGTCGGCAACGCCAGAGCGATGCAGTGACAATCGTTGCGCGGCGCCGGTCAGCGTCACTTGATTGGCGGTGAAGCGTCGAAATTCACCCGGCGCCAGTCCCATCTCCGCCGCGTCCACGATGATGACGCGCGCGCGACCTTCGATCAGATTCAGCAAGCCGATGCCCGGCGTTCCCCCGTCCAGCACCTCGACATTGTTCGGCAACGGGCGCGCTTGGAGTGCTTGTACCACGCGACACCCCACACCATCGTCACCTTGCAAGGGATTGCCGAGACCGAGGATGAGGATGGGTTTCATTTTACGACCGCTGACCGACGACCGCCGACCGCTGTTGGCGCGGTCTGCCGTCGGCGGTCGGCGGTCATCCGTCAAACGAATTTCACCGTGAGGAAATGCACCGAGCACGAAATACACGGATCGTACGCGCGCACGAGCATTTCGAGTGCCATAGTCACTTTTTGCGGACCTTGATCAATGATTTGCGGAACCAGCGCGCGCATATCGGCTTCGATGTTGGCAAGGTTTTGCCCGGTGGGGATGATGCAGTTGGCGTTGACGATCTTGCCGTCATCGCCGATTTCGTAGTTGTGGAAGAGCACGCCGCGCGGCACTTCGCATGCGCCAACGCCCGTGCCACCCTTGCCCTTGAATTTGAACGGCTCTTCTTTTTTGATGCCGCGCGCGATCAGTTGATCGCAAATCTTGATGGCTTCTTCGACGCTGTGCACCATCTCGACGACCTGAGCGGCGGTGTTCATATACGGATTCGTGCAAATCGGCTTCAAGCCGAGTGCATCGGCGGCTTCTTGCGCGCGCGGATGCAGTTGCTTGTGATTGATGTTAAAGCGCGCGAGCGCGCCGACCATATACGATTCGCGTTTGTGCGCGGTGAACTTGGAACTCGAGTGCGGCACACAGCGTTCGTTCGTGACCTTGCGATAATCGTTGATGTGATATTTGCCACCGTCGGTTGTCGTAATCGTACCATCAATGAAAGCGTACTCGTCGGGCTTGGAGAGCGCGACGTATTCAGTCTCACGATTGAATTGGGGCCAGGGCAAGGTCTTGAAGAGCGCGACGGTCTCGTCCATATCCTTGCGCGCGTCTATCAAGCGCGCGCGCATCGCGCGGAGTTCGTCCACAGTGGGCAGATGCGTAAAGCCACCGACCGTCATTGCAATCGGGTGCGTGTGGCGTCCGCCGATGATGGCGCACAAATCGCCAGCGAGTTTCTTGAGGCGAAGCGCGCGCAACACGACGTCAGGCGCGGTGCCCGCGAGGGGAATCACACTCCCGACGTTGAAAAAGTCGGGCGCAACGAGCATATACGTATGCAAGACGTGGCTATCAAGCATCTCACCAAAGAAAATCAATTTACGCAAGAGCCACGTTTGCTCGGACAGTTCAACGCCGAGCGCGTTTTCCGATGCGCGCAAGGAGGCGGTGGCGTGCCCCACCGCGCAGATACCACAGATGCGCGACGTGATGTGGCTGGCTTCGGTGTACGGGCGTCCGCGTAGCATCGCTTCAAAAAAGCGCGGCGTTTCGACGATTTCGAGTTTGCATTCTTCCAGCACGCCGTTTTTGGTGTTGATCACAATGTTACCGTGTCCTTCAACGCGCGTAACGTGGTGAACGTCTATGTGTAGGTCTTGTGCCATAATTCCGTCTCCTAGTCTGGTAGTCCGCTAGTCGCGTAGTCTGATAGTCGTATAGTCTTATGGTCGTATAGTCGTGTAGTCAAATCATACCGGACAACCTTTTGTGCCTCTGACTATGCGACTACTCGACCATACGACTATTCGACTATGTGACTATTTGACTATCTGACTCGCATCGAACGCGTTGAACATCGTCATCCGCGACATCACAAGATCAACGGTGAGACCATGTTTTTGCAACACGTCCTTCATCGCGTCTTGGTTGGGGTTGGGAATGGGACCGCGACATCCTTCGCAACCGTCGTTGTACGTTGGACAAATCGCGCCACAACCCGCACGCGTGACGGGACCCAAGCAAAAGCCGCCTTTGTCGAACATACAAACATTTTCTTTCAACTTGCATTCGACGCACATTGGATAATCGGGAATCGGCGGCTTTTTGCCCATCAGGAGCGCTTTAACGACGCGGATGAATTCTTCGCGATCAATCGGACAGCCGGGGATGAACGCGTCTACCGGCACGACCGCGCTAATCGGACGCGCGGGGTAGGTCTCGTACCAATCGGCTTTGTCGCCATAGACGTACTTGCGCACGTCATCGAGGGGTGAAAGATTTTTGATGGCGTTGACGCCGCCGGTGTGTGCACACGCGCCAAGTGCGACGAGGACTGCCGCTTGCTCACGAATCTTCTTGAGGCGCGCTTCGTCCGACGCGCGCGTGATCGAACCCTCGATGAACGCGACCGCGTAATCTTCACCGCGCTCACTGATCGCTTCACGAAAGTTGACGATTTCGACCGCATTCAGCAAGTCGAGGTGTGTCTGGAGCGAGTCCACGACCGTCAGTTGACAACCTTCACAACTCGTGAAATCGAAAAATGCAACTTTGGGTTTCATTATATCGCCTCCATCACACCTTTAATTTCAGCATAGTTGAACGATGGTCCGTGTTGACAGCAGTAAAAGTGATCAATCTGGCAGTGTCCGCATTTGCCGACGCCGCACTTCATTCGACGTTCGAGCGAGACCCAGATTTGATCTTCGGGAATGCCCTTGCCGAGCAATTCCATAATCACGAACCGATACATCACCGGCGGACCTTCGGCGACAGCAATCGTGTTGCGCGGATTCACCGAAATCTTGGGGAAGAGTGTCGTAATCACGCCGACGTTCCCCGTCCAATCGGGTGTCCCGCGATCCACCGTTTCGAGATATTCGACATCTTCGCGACGCTTCCACTCTTCGCGCTCTTCCTTGAACAGCAGTTCCGCCGGATTTTTTGCGCCGTAGAGAATGATAAAGCGTCCGTACTTTTTGCGATTGTCGAGCACTTGGTTGATGACGCTACGCACGGGGGCGAGCGCCAAACCGCCGGCGGCGATCAAAATATCGCGTCCCTCGAATTGTTCGATGGGAAAGCCGCGCCCGAATGGACCGCGCACGCCGATTTGATCGCCTTCCTTCATCCGATGCAACGCGGAGGTCACATCGCCGACTTTGCGTACGCACATTTCAAACTTGCCATTGCTCCGACTCGGCGATGACGAAATCGAAATCGGGGCTTCGCCAACGCCGCACACGCTGACTTGGACGAATTGTCCGGGTTTGTGTCCTAGTGATTGACCGCGCGGCAATTCGACGACGAAGAATTTTTCCGTCGCCGACATTGTTTCGACTTTGGCAATCCACGCGAGCGTGGGAACGTATATGGATTCGATTGCAGGAATCGCCATCTTTGCCTCCTATGCGTGGTCCTTGTGCAGTGAGTTCCACACGTCCACTGGCGTAATGTCCACCAAGCACGCGCGCGCGCAACGTCCACATCCCACACAACCCAAGTGACCGGGAAATGCTTCGGCGATGTATTTGCCTTTGCGCATAAAGCGATGGCGCAACCGTTGCGCGTGGGTCTTGCGAAATTCTCACCGCTCCCGATGCGCGCAAACGCATCGAGTTGACACGAGTCCCACACGCGATAACGTTCGCCGACTTTGCCATCGAGCGAAATATCGTCTTGCACGTCAAAGCAATAGCAGGTGGGACACACGATATTGCACGAGCCGCAGGCAAAGCAACGCTTGGCGATTTCTTCCCACAGCGGACTCTTGTAACTGACGCCCATCAGTGCGGGCAAATCCTTGCCATCCAAATTGAGACGCACCGGGAATTTTGCCCACTTTTGCGACATTGTTTTATCGAGCAGCGCGATTTCCGCGCGCGTGGCGTCGTGCGATTTGGCGTGATTCGCCAGCAGGGCTTCGCCAGCGGTCGTGCCCACGTCCACCGCGTAAAATTCTCCCAGTCCGATGAGGTGCAAATCGAAACCAGAAGTCGCGGTGAGCGTGTTCATACTTTTGCAGAAGGAATGTTCATCGCACGGGTCGAGACATTCCAGACTGATGATGGCTGTCGTCGCGCGGCGTTTCATATAGTGCGTGTCGGGCTGTCCGCGCGCGAACGCTTCGTCGAGCATACACATCGCATGCAGGTCGCACGTATGCACACCCAAGAGGACGCGCCATTTCATATCGAACTGTGGCGTGACCGTGTGCATATCCGTGCGGAACGCGAAGAGCGTTTCGCGTGTGGGGAGGAGTGCTTTGCGGGGAGGAATCACCGTCGTTTTGTAATCGAGCCGCAACTGCGATGCGTCGGTGAGCGTGGCAAACTTGAAACCCGTGTCGTTTGCCACGACTGGACCAATGACCTCGTACTCATTCATCATACTCGTGACGAATGGCATTAGGTCAGGTTTGTTGATGATTTTTAGACTCATGGGGTTCTCCTACCTCCTGTACAAGGGGCATTTGACCTGAAAACAAAACACGCCAAGCCGATGCTGTATGCATCGGATAGGCGTGCCACACCTGAATCTTCTCCGATTCGACAGAGAGGGACGCATCATCGCGCAGAAATATTTTGACACATCCGAGTCAAACTCTGGTCAAAATGAAGTCAAAAGGTGGGATGAATTCGGTTTGCGCTTATGGTGCGATAATCTTATCAGCAAGATCGGGATGCACTCTTTGAAAATCCTTGGGGTTGAGTGTTACCACAAGGTCAACTTGGGCATTGACCGCCGCGCGTAAAATCAACGCATCGTAGGTTGCTCCGCCAACGATCCCAAGTGCTGCCAAGTGCTCTACGGTTTGAATATAGTCTTGATCGGACAACGACACGATTTCAAGTCGTTCAGCAATATTATGCTTGATGAGTTGCTGGGCATCCGAAGGCGAGATAGGAGGATGAACGGGCAAGGTCGTGAGAATGGCGTAGAGTTCTGCAAGAGAGTGCGCCGCAACGATTCCTTTGTCCCTTCCACTCGTTACGCGTTTGAGCCAAGCCAACCCTTGTTCGTGAGCAGGGTGGGCTTCGACCATTGCGGCAACCAAGATGGATGTGTCGAGTAAAATTTTCACACGCCAACTCGCTGTAAGAGATCAAAGACGCGGCGGTCACGCTCGTTGCGCGTGACATTGGTCAGGTTACTCAAAGCGGTCACTCGAGCAACAAGGAAGCCATCTTTCTCGATCAAAGTTGTTGGCTTGGATTGAATGCGCAGACGTACGCTCCCTTGCTCGCCTTTTTCGACCACCAAGGTCATTCCTGGTGTCAGATGCAAGCGTTCACGTAGAGAAGCGGGAATGAGAATACCTCCCAACTCATCTAAAGATACTTGGATTACTTGATCCATTTTGATAACTGATGTTACGCACGCGTAGGACAATTTTGCAAACTTGTCCCACGCGTACGTGAGTTTGATAACTCACTTCTTGGTGCAAGTATATCACATTTTGACTTTTTCGACGATTTTGGGCAACGCAATCGTCACATCTTCGCGCAATACCACTGCGGCTTGGCGATCCATTGGCGTTGCCGTGTTGTTGACGATGATGACTTGTGCGCCCTTGCGTCGCGCGAGGAACGGCAACTCGCCAACGGGCATCACCTCCAATGACGATCCTGCCACCAACATCACATCGCACTTTTCCGATTCTTGTTGCGCTTCGTACAACACGCGCACCGGCGGCGTTTCGCCGAACAAGGTGACGTTGGGTTTGAGCACGCCACCACACAGCGGGCACGTGGGAATCACGCCATCCTCGATGAAACGTTCGATGTACGGTTGCGCTTCGACTTGGTGATAGCAACGGATACACGTGGCTTGGCGCATATGCCCGTGCACTTCGAGCACGCGTTGACTGCCCGCGCGCTGGTGGAGATTGTCAATGTTTTGCGTGATGAGCACCTTGAGGTAACCGCGCGCTTCCAACTCGGCAAGTGCGTAATGCGCGGCATTCGGTTGCGCGTTCACCATCGTCTTCGACAAAGGACGAATCCAGTTGTAAAAATTTTCGGGACGCTCTAGAAAACTCCAAATCGAAGCAACCTCCATCGGGTCAACGCGCGTCCACAAACCCGAACCAGTGCCGCGAAAATCGGGAATACCCGAACGCGTGGAGATGCCCGCGCCCGTCAAGGCAATCGCGTGTTTCGCATTTTTGATGAGTTCTGCCGCTTGGGTAATTTTTCTAGTGTTGCCAATCATAACAAACTCGCTTGGGTCATACCATATTCGATTTGTTCGCCGCTGGCAACGCGATGCGCATAGCGCGTTGTTTCGGGCAGGCGATAGCCCTTGCAACATTGAAGCACGATCTCAATTGCGCGCGTCAAACTGATGCGATGTCCCACACTGACGTACACCGGCGTCGTGTTCACGCGCGTCCGCACCGCCGCACCGATTGGTTCATCGCCATCGAGGAGTGGTGTCCACGCGCCAAAACGATTTGGTGGCTCGGCGGCGTGACCACATAGAATTGATTTGGCGCAACCAATCGTTACACGATCGAGGAGCACGCCCAGGTGACTCGCAATGCCCAAGCGTCGCGGATGCGCGCGCCCGTGTCCGTCCACGATGATCACATCAGGTTCGTGGCGAATTTGTTCGAACGCGTTGAGCACGACGGGGATTTCGCGAAACGCCAACAGACCGGGAACGTACGGAAAAGTCACTGGCAGGCGCGCGATTGCCGATTCAACGGGGATTAGTTCGGGGAATTGCAACACGACCACTGCCGCGCGCGCGGTTTCGTTCGCGGGTCCTTCAAAACCCACATCCACACCCGCGACCCAGCGAATCGTCGTCAACGCGTCGGTTTCGCTCACGCGCGTTGCCAAGTCGCGCTGAATCTGCATTGCTTCGGCAGGCGAGACGTCCCAGTTGGCGGTGACTGGAATGCGCACTGTGCTCCTCTGTAGAAATTATATCGCATTCCGCTGTTCTTTACAACTCAACGAATGTGTAACCACGGCTGGTGCAAAGTCGGCGTTGGCGACTGGAAGTCGCCGCGACAAAGACCCGAAGCCCGCCTTCGCGGGCTATT
>JAOACU010000551.1 GCA_026417715.1 Anaerolineae bacterium
GCTGGAATCGTCCCGATGCCAAACCAAATCACGAGCACGGGCACGAGTGCCGCTTTGGGAATCGAGTTAAAGCCGATCAACAGTGGATAGAGCGCGTTGTAAATCCACTTGAAATAACCAATCAACAAACCCAGAATCAATCCGGCGATGATTGCCAAACCGAATCCAATCAACGTCGTGAACAAGGTTTGCCAGGCGTTGGGCCAGATGGCGGATTGCCATTTGAGCAAGGCGGCAAAGATGACTGTCGGGCGCGGTAGGATGAATTCGTCAATGCGGAAAATGAGGCCAGCAATTTCCCACACGACGAACACGCTAACGATTACCAATACTGGCAAGGAATTGTCGAATGCCTTTTTCATGCCAGCCCCTCCGTAATTTGGCGACGAATTTCGTGCACATACTCGATGAATTCTGGGCGGAACGTATCTTCCAGCGTGCGCGGTCGCGGTAAGCGAATGGAGGTACGCGAGATGAGTCGTCCGGGGCGGCGGCTCATCACATAGACCGTGTTTGCCAGATACACGGCTTCGCGCAAATCGTGCGTGACCAAAATAACCGTGCATTGGCGTTTTTGCCAGAGCGTTTGCAACACGCCCCACAATTCTTCGCGCGTGAATGCATCCAGCGCGCCGAACGGCTCATCGAGTAACAAGATTTGCGGTTCGTGAATCAGCGCGCGGCAGAGCGAAGCCCGCTGTTGCATTCCACCGGACAATTGCCAGGGGTGAGAATCGGCAAAGCCATCCAAGCCCACGGTGTTCAACAAACTATGTGCCGATTCCACATACATCTTGTAGTTCTGACGATAGGTGCGCTTGTGGGGCTCGACGATTTCGAGCGGCAACAAGACATTTTCCAAAGTCGTGCGCCACGGTAGGAGCGTGGGATTCTGAAATGCCATCCCGACGATTTTAAGCGGACCGTTCACCGGTGTATCATCTACCGTGACTGTGCCGTGCGTTGCCTTGAGCAAGCCAGCCACCAATTTCAAGATCGTCGTCTTGCCGCAACCGCTTGGACCGGCGATCGCGACAAACTCGCCACGTTGGATCGTCAAATTCACATCCTCAACGGCGCGAGTGACGGTAGTATCGCTCACATAGTCCAAAGTAACCTGACTCAATTCGACAAACGGCATGACTCCTCCAACACGATGGGGGAAGGCGGGTTTGCCCGCCTTCCCACGATCTACTTAGCGAGTCGGTGGCATCCGATCGGCTTGGGGTGGTAGATACTTGTCGGTGAACAGTTTGGCGGGATCGGGCTTGGTCGTAAGTTCGAAACCAGCCGCGACGGCGTCAATCGCCTTGCTCAAACGATCAGGGACCACGGTGCCAAAGCCGTTCCTCCTGACATCCGGGGTCAGCATATTGTTTTCGATAGCAAGAAGCAAGCGTTGTTTTTCGACTTCGCGATCGAGCAGGGGTTCACGCTTGAGCAGAATGGCAATGGCTTCGTCCGGATTCGCCAGCGTGTCTTTCCAGCCCTTGACCAAACCACGCAGGAACGCGCGCACCACATCGGGATTCTTTTCGATCCACGCCGGCGATGCCATCACGCCGTTGCCGTACAAGTCCAAACCATAATCGCTGTAACGGAACGCAAT
>JAOACU010000552.1 GCA_026417715.1 Anaerolineae bacterium
TTGCTGACCAGTCCCCTACACATCGTTCCATTCTTGCCCGTGCACGAGAGCACCGTGCTCGACCGCGTGATTACTGGCGCACTCTTTGGTGCGGGTTCGGTGTGGCTGGTGTTTCCGTACGTCGCCGAGGCGATGCGTGGCGCGTACAAAGATGCGCGCTATCAGTACGAACGCGCGCGCGAACACGAACGCGCCGCGCGCGCGGTCAAGTTAGTTCGCGAGTAAAAGCATCATCCCTTCTGCGAGGTCACGTGCGCATTCTCCGTTGGCTCGATCAGTGGCATTGGGTTTGGATCGCGCTTGCCGCGCCGTTCCTGATTTTTCCTACCACGATGCGTTCGTTGGCGATGCTCGTCATTCCCGGTGTGTGGATCATCGGCTTGCTGGCGCGCCGCGAGCCGCTCCGTCGCACTCCACTCAATCCTGCCATTTTGCTCCTCGCCGTGATGGTGTTGGTGAGTTTGTACGCTACATACGATTTCGCACAAAGTTTTCCCAAAGTGATGGGAATGATCCTGGCGTTCGGCGTGTACTTTGCAACGGCGCGCGTCACGCGTCGCTTTAAGGGTTGGTGGGGCGCGGCAATCTTCTTTTGTGCACTGACAGCAGGAATGGCAGTGTTCGCGTTGGTGACGGTGAAATGGAGCGCGAAAATCCCGGTAATCGGCGCGTTCGTCGCACGCTTGCAACCGCGCATCGTTGGCTTGCAAGGTGCCGCAGGCGGCGTTTCGCCCAACGAACTTGCTGGCGTGCTCGTGTGGGGCATTCCCGTGATGCTGATGCTTACGCTCGCGATTGGGATGCGACGCGCACAGGTGAGCGAAATGCTCGGCGCGCGCAAAACGCTGCTCGTGCTCATCGCGTTCACCATTGCAACGATCTTTACGTTTGCCATTCTTGTGCTGACGCAATCGCGCGGCGGTTATCTCGGTTTGTTCGTTGCGCTCGTCGCAATGTTTCTCGTTGTGTTATCGTGGCGTTGGCGCATCGTGCTGGTTGGAGTTAGCACGCTAATCGTCATTGCCGCAATCTTTCTTCTGCCTACAGGTGTTCTCGCACCAACTGAAAACAGCGGTGCACTTTCTATTGAATCTGCTATTGACACACTCGAAGGACGACTTGAAATTTGGTCGCGCGCAATGTATGGTATCGAAGATTTTGCGTTTACTGGAATGGGGATGAACACATTTCGCCGCGTCGTCCACGTCTTGTATCCGCTCTTCCTCATCGGTCCCGATTCGGACATTGCGCACGCGCACAACGAGTTTGTCCAAGCCGCGCTCGACTTGGGAGTGCCAGGGCTGATTGCGTTTACCGCGCTTTACATCGGTGCCGCGATGATGCTGGGTGCCGTGTGGACAAGCACGCCCACGATGATGACAGATACTTTTGCCGTACGCGCAACGGTGTTGGGTTTGGGCGCGGGTTTGCTGGCACATCTGGTTTACGGAATGACCGATGCGGTCACACTGGGCGCAAAACCCGGCTTTATGTTTTGGTTGTTGCTGGGACTGATTGCGGGTTTGTACGATCAAGCCCAATCGGGGCGTTTGCGGGAATGGCACGCGTGGTTCGGCGCGTCACAAGCCACATTACCACCC
>JAOACU010000553.1 GCA_026417715.1 Anaerolineae bacterium
CGTAACAACAACGCAAACGTCATCAACACCAACGCGATGCCAAACGCAAAATGGGGATAGGTCAGCGCGCTGTAAAAAATGTGTGCTTCGGGTACACGTAGTTCCAGTGGAATGGCTTCCCACACATTCGGTGCATCGAACGGAAAGCGCCAAAACGCATAGCCCGCGCCGAAAATCGCGAGTGCGTATGCCACGCGACGTTGCTGGAGTGAATCGAGAAACATCGCAATAAAGCCGTACAGCACGATGAACAAAATTACATCCGCAACGACGCGCACCAGATGCCACATCGTTGTCGCAGAGAGATTCAGCACGCGCGCGGCATGCCCTAACGCCAAGTAAAATATCTGGATGAACGCCGGCGCGTGTTCTTCGGTTGTGAACGGAATTTGATAGAACCACGCGCCCTCGATACCTTGCCTAATCTTGGAAAGATAACCACCGTCTTCGACATTGATGAGCAAACCCGTGTATTCCATCCCAGGATGCACGAGTACGTAGCCCAGTATGTAGGGTAACAAGCCGAGCATAATACTTGTTCCCGCAACCGACATCGCCCACACCCACTCACGTCGTTCAATCACGATCATAACTTTGTCCCTGCCTAGCAAGTAATCGCTGTCTTCGCAAAAAGAGCGCGACCATAACGATAAGCAAGTAAACGCCACCAAATCCACCAACCAGCACATCTAGGGCGGCAACGATCCAGGAAGTGGCAATCAAAATCAAAATCTCAGTTGTCGTTTCGACTAGCGGTATGACCATCATACTACTTACTGGATTCAAACCGTTGGGGAAGATGAACAGACTAAGCGCCAAAAGCACATCGCCGCGCGTCTCTTTTGTGCGCACAAGGGGAATGCTGATCCAAATCAGCACAACCATCATTATCGCGAGCACCACCAGCCAAACGCCACCACGCGCAATAAAGGACCAAATCGTCATATTCCGTTGGATCAGTTCTGGATTCTCACCCCGACGCGATATCGCATCCAACCAGTGTAGATGCCACACAGGATCAACTAGGAACGCCGCGCCCAACATTACTGCGCCTGCTCCAAACAGAATCATCCAATCGGCTCTCCGATGCTCGCGCGTCCACTGCCACAGACGGTATGGCACCAGTAACATTCCATACGCTGGCTTGAACATCAACATGAGTGTGCCGATACTTGCTTTGATGGGTATATCTTTAATCAGCCAGAGCAATGGCAACACCAACCAGCCCTCGGCTTGAGCGTACGCTAGATTGATAAGCAACGGGAAGAACAACCACCACAAGATTGCTCGTCGCCCATAGTGCAAGTGCAATAACCCCAAAGGGATGAAAGCAAAAGCCCAAGCGAATTGATCCGGCAAAAAAGACCACGGTAGCGTGGTGAACAATACAATCGGCAGGGGATACCAATACGGTAACTGTGCGTGCGGATCTTGCCCAGCACGGACCATTCGCGCGCCTTGCATATAGATAGCATAATCATAAGGAATCCAAGAAATGAAATGCGGAATAATCGCTGTTGCCACTAGACCGCCGAGAATCGAAAGCAGTACGATCCCCAATGTCACGTATCTCATCCCACCCACCCCCACAACACGAATTG
>JAOACU010000554.1 GCA_026417715.1 Anaerolineae bacterium
ACCCTGGCCCCCCGAGATTGAGATGTCTGCCGAAATCCGCGAGCTGGTGGATGCGCGGTGGAAGGAATATGGCTTGACGTAAACGTACCAAACGTGCCAAATAAGCCAAACGTGCCAAAGAAAAAACGGAGGAAGGAGAGAAAATGCGACGGTTGCATTCGACCAAGGGACCGGATTTGTGTGAGCGGACGTTCAAGTTTGGCGTGCGGATTACCAAGTTGGTGCGACGATTGCCGCGTGATGTGGCAGGATACGAGATTGGCAGACAAGTTTTGCGTTCGGGCACATCGGTTGGCGCGAATGTTGAAGAAGCCGATGCGGCAGAATCTACCGACGATTTTCTACACAAGTTGAAAATTGCGCTCAAAGAGGCGCAGGAAACGCGGTTTTGGCTTCGCACTATTCGCGAATCTGAATTGCTCATTGACAAAGAAGTGGACGCGCTGATTCAAGAAACGAATGAACTCATCAAGATTCTCAATGCAATCATCACGAATACGACCAAAAGCAAACTTGCCAAATAAGCCCAATCTGCCAAATAAGCCAAACGAGCCAAATATGCCAAACGAGCAAAAAATCTTTGGCACGTTTGGCAAATTTGGCAGATTTGGCACGTTTGGGATTTTGCTCGATAACATCAAATTCGAACACACCATCTTCGCACTCCCGTTCGCGTACTTGGGAATGGTGCTTGCCGCGCGTGGGTTACCTACGTGGCATCAGTTTGTTTGGATCACGGTAGCGATGGTGAGCGCGCGCACGTTGGCAATGTCGCTCAATCGCTTGATTGATCGCGAACTGGATGCGCGCAATCCACGCACGATGCATCGCCCGTTGCCGCGCGGCGCGATTTCCGCGCGCGCGGTTTTCGCAATTTCTTTCGTTTCTTTCGCGCTCTTTGAATTTGCCGCGTGGCAGTTAAACGAACTGTGTTTCGCGCTCTCGCCGCTTGCGCTGATTTTCCTCGTCGGGTATCATTACACCAAACGATTCACGTGGCTGTGCCATTGGATTCTCGGTTTCACCGATGGTATCGCGGCGGCAGGCGGCTGGATCGCAGTGCGCGCGTCCTTTGACGTGATTCCACTCGTGTTGTGGTTCGCGGTCACCGTTTGGATCGCGGGATTCGATTTGATTTACGCGTGTCAAGACGTGGACGTGGATCGTCGCGACGGATTGTACTCGGTGCCTGCGCGCTTTGGCATCGCAACCGCGCTGACACTCGCGCGCGTCAATCACGCGCTCACGGTGCTCGCGCTCGCGCTCGTTGGCATCATCGCGCAACTGGGCATTGCGTTTTGGCTCGGACTCGTCGTCGTCGCGATTCTCCTCGCGTACGAAAACGCCATCGTCAAGCCGAACGATTTATCGCGTCTCAACCTTGCGTTTTTCAACGTGAATGGGTATATTAGCGTCATCGTGTTTGTGAGCGCGCTGCTCGGAATACATTTTTGATTTTCGATTGCCGATTTTCGATTACGCCCAATCGAAAACCGAAAATCAGGAGGGGAAAATTTCTCGCGTCAACGAATCATACTCGGGTGTTTCATCGTAACTGCTCGCGGCGTGTGCGCCAGCGTACGACCAAGGACGGA
>JAOACU010000555.1 GCA_026417715.1 Anaerolineae bacterium
CTTGGAACGGTTTGCCTTGTCCAACGTAAACCGTGTCAATGATCTCTTTGCGATTGATGGCGTACGATAGACCGATGCGGAAATCCTTGTTCTGGAACACGGCACGTTTGACCGGGTCTTTGTGCGTCATATTCAGCATAATCACGAACGTGCTACTTTGCGATGGAATCAGTTCGTAGAACCGATAGTTGCCTTTTTGCATTCCATCGGCAAAGACGGCTTTGTTCGCTAGCGTAGCGATGTGGCGATCTTGCATATCAATTTCGCCGTTCAACGCTTTGAGTACAAGTGCCTGCACATCACCCGCAATCGTCGCTTGCACACGATCAATGTACGGTAGTTGATTGCCTTGCGAATCTACCTTCCAATAGTAAGGGTTACGTTCGAGTGTGACTTGGGTGGCTTTGCCATCGTACGAGGTCACAGGAATCCATGCGATCAAGCGCGGCAGTTCGAGGTTGGCATAGTAGCCCGCGCTGCGTTCGCCTGCACCGATTTTCGCGTTAAACAAATCCACCCAAGTTTTCAAACCGGCGTCTTTGGCTTGCTTGTCGGCATCTGGGTTGTACTTGGGGATGAATTGTTTCAAATAGTCAGCGGGGAACGCCGTGATTCTGGTACCGTCAGGATGTCCCAAACGTTGTAGGAACAAACCGTACGGTCCAGCAAATTTGAACTTGACTGTGTAATCGTTAACCTTCTCGACAACAACGGGCTTGTCGTTCACAGTGAGCCAAGTGGGAATAGTGGGCGTGAGGTCTTTGTTGAGCAGAATGTCTTCGTACCAGAACATAATGTCGTTTGCTGTAAAGGGTTTGCCGTTCGACCATTTGAGACCCTCACGCAGTTTGAAGGTGTACTCGCTAGCATCGGCATTGGCTTGGAACGATTCGGCAAGGTTGGGGATGATTTCTTTGAACGATGGATCCCAACGCACGAGCCCTTCATAACCAACCATCCGATACAAACCGACTTGGTCGTTACCACCACTCAACCCCACGCGCCAAGTTCCACCATACTTGCCGATTTTTTCGACGGTTGGCACAACGACAGGATTCTTGGGCAAGCGTTGTTCGACGGGCGGTAGTTTGCCGGCTTTGACTTGCTCGGCAAGCATCGGTGCTTCGTTGAATTTGACTACGGCTGTCGCTGTCGCAGCGGGCTTGGTCGGCTCGGCGGCTTTGGTCGGCGCAACGGTTGCGGCGGGCTTGGTCGGCTCAGCGACCTTGGTCGGTGCAACAGTCGCGGCGGGCTTGGTCGGTTCAGGTGTTGCGCACGCGACAAGCATTGTCAAGACTGCCATCAGTGTGATGGTCAAAATGTAGCGTTTCATTTTCTCCTCCAGAAAAATCTAGTCACTCACCTTACGCAGATGCCAGAAAATCGGTGGGATAGTAGGACAAGTTTGCAAACTAGTCCTATTCGAGATAAGCAAGAATTACCGTCAAGCGTATCTGAACAAAAGCGTGCCTCCTTTCGTTGCCAAGTTGTTTTGGTAGTGATCAAAAAGTAATGCTGAGAGTGTCATTCTGAGGCGCGTTTTTCGCGCTGCTGAGCGAAGCCGAAGCAAGAATCTCTCGGAGGACTTTGCG
>JAOACU010000556.1 GCA_026417715.1 Anaerolineae bacterium
TCCTTACATTGTGCGTGTGAAAGGTGTGTGTGATGGACGCCCCATCATCAAGGGTTCGCGCGTCTCGGTGCGTGATATTGCCGCGCTTTACAAACGTGGTGAGACGATAGATGAAATTCTGCAAACCTATCGTCGCTTAAAGCCAGCGGCTATCTATGATGCAATCAGTTACTATCACGATCATCAAGCCGAGATCGAACAAGAAATTCGTGAGAATCGTATCGAGTATGTGCTTGAAAAGTATAACGCGATGCTGGACGCGCGCGGGCGTGTCATTTTTCGGAACAAGAAACGCGGATGAGAAATCATACTCTTTACATCGCTTTGTATTGCGATGAAGATGTTATGGACGAGATTGCCGAAGCATTACGCCAGCGCGGTTATGACGCGATTAGTGCCGCAGAAGCGGGGATGCTGGGAAGGACTGATGAGGAACAACTCGAGTACGCGGCAAGTCACAATCGCGCTCTATTGACGTACAACGCAACTGATTATATTCGTTTAGCGAACACGTGGTTTCAAACAGGTAAAGAACATGCTGGCGTGATCCTCTCGCAACAGTTTTCCAAACGTCAACTGGGCGAATTGTTGCGACAACTACTCAAATTGCTCGATGCCTTAACGCCAGACGAAATGCGTAATCAGGTCATCGTGTTGCAATCGTTCAAATGACGGAGTAACCGAATGTATTTAACTCTCGAACATCTCACTAAAAAATTTCCAGCGCGTGGGAAGCAAGGTGGCGAAGTCGTTGCAGTGGACGATGTCTCGTTGGGCATCGAAAAAGGTCAATTCGTCACTTTGCTCGGACCTTCGGGTTGCGGTAAGACGACGACGCTACGCCTCGTCGCTGGCTTTGAGTTTCCAACAGCAGGACACATCATCCTCGATGGGCAACGTTTGGAGGATGTGCCGCCCAATCGTCGCGATATGGCGATGGTCTTTCAGAGTTATGCGATCTTTCCGCACCTCAACGTGTTTGAAAACATCGCCTATGGTTTGAAAATCAAGAAACTGCCACCCGATGAAATCAAACGCAAGGTCGCTGAGGTGATGAAACTCACTCAGTTGACCGGCTTGGAAGAACGCGCGCCGAATCAACTTTCGGGTGGACAACAACAACGCGTTGCACTCGCGCGCGCGCTCGTCGTCGAGCCCAAAGTGTTGTTGTTCGACGAACCCCTCTCGAACCTCGATGCCAAGTTGCGCGAAGAGATGCGCTTTGAGATTCGAGATTTGCAGAAACGCTTGGGCATCACGGCGATTTACGTGACGCACGCGCAGGAAGAAGCGCTGGTGATGTCCGACTTGATTGCCATCATCAACAAAGGCAAATTGGTGCAACTTGGGACGCCTGAAGAAATTTACGAGCATCCGCGTTCGCGCTTTGTCGCCGATTTCATCGGGTTGTCCGATTTTCTACCCGCGCGCGTCGAGTCGTTCGATGCACAGTTTGCACGCGTCGCAGCGGCAGGTACGTTATTCACCGTGCCGACAATGCCTGGACTCGCGCGCGATCAGTCGCTCTTGTTGCACATTCGTCCGTACGATATTCGTTTTGTGGACGAATCGGTGCAGGAGAATGTTTTGC
>JAOACU010000557.1 GCA_026417715.1 Anaerolineae bacterium
GACGATACTCGCGCGGTTGCGCATCGAAGAGTTCCCAACTGGGCATCGAAACGACGCGCGCGGCGATGCCTTGCTCGGCAAGTTTTTGGCGCGCCTCCATCGCCAACGCGACCTCGGAACCAGTGGCGATCAACACGATTTGCGGCGTCGCATCGTCCGCGAGGATGTACGCGCCGCGCGCAAGGTCGTTGTTGACCGGCGTGGTGAACGGAATCGGTTGGCGACTTAGCAAGAGCGCGGTGGGTCCATCGCGACGCGCGAGCGCGAATTTCCACGCTTGCACGGTTTCGTGTCCGTCGGCAGGACGAATCACGACGAGATTCGGAATCGCGCGCAGCGCGGTGATGTGTTCGCTGGGTTGATGCGTGGGACCATCTTCGCCCAAGCCGATGCTATCGTGCGTGAAAACGTAGATGATGGGCAAGCGCATAAACGCAGCCAGACGAATCGTCGGGCGCATATAATCGGAGAAGACAAGGAACGTGCCGCCGTACGGTCGCAAGCCGTGTAGCGCGAGTCCGTTCATAATGCCGCCCATCGCATGTTCGCGGACGCCAAAGTGAATGTAGGTGCCGGTGAAATCGCCGCGTTTGATGTGCTTGGCATGCGACGGCTTGGTGTTGTTACTCGGCGTAAGATCGGCGGAACCACCGAGCAACCTAGGAATTTTGCCGACGATGGCTTCCAACACTTGCCCCGATGCCGCGCGCGTCGCGAGCGGCTTGTCCGATGGAATCGTTGGCAAGAGCGATTCCCAACCTTGCGGCAATTCGCCAGCGATGTACAAATCCCACTGCGCGGCAAGATCGGGATACTGCGCGCGATAGCGTTCCATCAGCGCGTTCCACTCTTCCTCGCGCGCTTTGCCAATAGCGCGCACTTGGTCGAGTCGCGCGTGAATGCCATCGGGGATGTAAAAGCGCGGTTCTTGGGGCCAGTGATAATGTTCCTTCGTTGCCTTGAGCGCGTCTTCGCCGAGTGGTTCACCATGCACTTTGGAGGTGTCTTGCTTGGGCGAGCCGAGTCCGATGTGTGTGCGACAAGCGATGAGCGAAGGGCGTTCAGTTTCCGCTTGCGCCGCGCGAATCGCTTGAGCGATTGCCGCCATATCGTGACCGTCCACTTGTTGCGTGTGCCAGCCGTACGCGGCGAATCGTTGTGGAATGTTTTCGCTGAATGAAAGTTCGGTAGGACCGTCAATCGAAATGCGATTGTCGTCGTACAGAACAATCAACTTGCCCAAGCCCCAGTGTCCGGCGAGCGACGCGCTTTCGTGCGAGAGACCTTCTTCCAAATCGCCATCGGAAGCAAGGACATACGTGTAGTGATCCACAATCGGAAAATCGGGACGATTGAAGCGCGCGGCGAGCCATCGTTCCGCGAGCGCGATGCCCACTGCGTTGGCGAATCCTTGTCCCAGCGGTCCCGTCGTTGTTTCGATGCCCAAGTGCGGATCGTACTCAGGATGACCGGGCGTGAGACTGTTCCACTGCCGAAAGCGTTTGATTTCATCGAGCGGCATCGGGTAGCCAAAGAGATGGAGCAAACCGTAGAGCAACGTCGAACCGTGCCCTGCCGAAAGGATGAAACG
>JAOACU010000558.1 GCA_026417715.1 Anaerolineae bacterium
CGTACGCGCTCTTTGGGGTGACGCCGCTAGCCACGCGCTTGCCCGCGCTCATCGCCGGCTTGCTGACGATTCCTGCCACGTTCGTCTTTGTGCGCGAATGGGCGGCGGGAATTTTTTCGCGCGAACGCGCCACGCGCCTTGCGCTTTTGACGAGCGCGCTCTTGGCGATTTCGTTCTGGCACGTGCAAATGACGCGCCACGCGCATCGCGATACACTCTTGCCACTTGTTGAGGCGATTGGCTACGCGCTCTTGTGGCGCGCATTTCGCACCCACGATTGGCGCGCGTATGCGAGCGCGGGCGCGGTGTTGGGTCTTGCCATCTACACGTATTCGCCGGGACGATTCGTGAGCGTGTTCGTTGCCTTGTTCGTGGTGGTGGAGTTTCTCCTCTGGAAATTGACCGCCGACCGCCGACAGACGACCGCCGATGGACAAAAGATCGAAGATACAAATTCTCCGTCATCGGTCATCGGTCCTCGGTCATTCAGCGGTCAGCGGTCAGCGGTCAGCGGTCTTGTGCTCGTCGCACTTGCCGCGCTGATCGTGATGCTCCCACTCGCGATCTATTTCGCGCAAAATCCCGCGCAGTTCACGCGTCGTTTCAACAGCACTTCGATTTTCGAGCAAGACGATCCACTGGTTGCGTTCGCGACGAGTGTCGTGGGCAATCTCGCGCAATTTGTTGTGCCAGGTCTTGGCTATCAAAGCAAGCATTATAACTTGCCGGGCAAACCGATTTTCGATTTGTTCATCGCGCCTTGGTTTCTCGCAGGCATCATCATCGCGCTCAAACGTTGGCGACAACCGCAGTATCGTTTCTTACTCCTCTGGTTTGTGGTGATGTGCTTTCCCGCGTTCCTCACTGCCGATATGATTCCCAAGGGTGTGCGCGTGCTGGGTGTGGTGCCCGGTGTGTTTGTGTTTCCCGCGCTAGCGATGGATAGTTTGCTCGAGCGCGCGTTCCACGCCTCGTTGTATGAAGCAATCCACACAACCGATCGAGCGCGCTTGAATCGGATGGAAATTGCCCTGCCGCAACCTTTTGCGATTTTAACGGTCAGTGGTTTGATTATCGTTTCGCTCATCGGTAGTACGTTCTGGACGATGTACGATTATTTCATCGCTTGGGCGAATCATCCCGAAGTGCCACTCAAGTTCGATACTGATCTTGTGGAGGCGTCCGCGTTCATTCAGCAACAACCGGCGACCGCGCCGATTTATCTTTCCGCCGAAGTGTATCGCCATCCGACGTTTATGCTGTTGGGCGCGCGTGTGCCCACTTCGCGTTATTTTGAACGCGCGACGCGTTTCAAAGAATTCGATGCGCAACGCGCGCTAATCTTTGGCGCAAATCAAAGCGATGCGGTTTACATTTTCGTTCGCGATCACGCGCCGCCGTTCGAGTGGTTGACGCGCGTCACATCGCGCCCAACGCACATTACGAACGGTGAGTACTTTACCGCGTGGCGACTCGATGTGCCCGCGCCACCACAACGCGCGGTGAATATCGAGTTCAATCCGTACTTGAAACTGGTCGGCGTGTCGCGTTAAGACGATGAGCCACGCGGCGTCGTGTTGTATTGGCAAG
>JAOACU010000559.1 GCA_026417715.1 Anaerolineae bacterium
GCGTTGGGCTTGGTATAGTCTGGATGATAATTATTACAACGGATGGTTGTTCGATCCAGTGACAAGGGCGCGTACGGTCTTTGGGGATAATTTTGCGAACTATACACGTAATCTTGTTTCGAACGGATGTGGTTGGTAAGTGGTTTGCCACACCTAAGCCAATTCTATGAAACTGATTATTCAAATCCCCTGCTACAACGAAGCCGAAACGTTACCCGCTACCTTGCGTGATTTGCCGCGCCAACTGCCGGGCATTGATACAATCGAGCGGTTGGTGATTGACGATGGTAGTTGGGATGACACGGCGCAGGTCGCGCGTGAGTGTGGCGTGGATTATGTGCATCGTTTCACGCAGCATCAGGGACTTGCGCGCGCGTTTACGACTGGCTTGGAAATTGCCTTGCGCGCAGGCGCAGACATTATCGTCAACACGGATGCCGACAATCAATACGACGCGCGCGATTTGCCTTCCCTCCTTGCGCCGATTCTGGAACAGCGCGCGGATATTGTCGTCGGTGATCGCGGTGTGGGACATTTAGCGCATTTTTCACTCACCAAGCGCGCCTTGCAACGTTTGGGGAGTTGGGTCGTCCAACATGCCTCAGGTTTGAATGTACCAGATGCGACGAGCGGTTTTCGCGCGTTCACGCGCGAAGCCGCGCTACGAATGATCGTTTTGAGTGATTACTCATACACCTTGGAGACACTCATCCAAGCAGGAGCGCGGCGGCTCAAGGTAGTTTACGTGCCCGTGCGCACGCGCCCTACTTTGCGTGCTTCACGTCTCATTCACAATTTACCTGACTATGTGTGGCAGTCCGCTCAAACCATTGTCCGCGCGTATGCGATGTTTCAGCCGATGCGCGTCTTTTTGATTATCGGCGCGGTGTTGATTATAATTGGGATAATACCTGCGCTGCGGTTTCTTTATTTTTTTCTGAGCGGACGTGGCGCAGGACACATTCAATCGCTCATCTTTGCCGCCATTTTTTTGATCGTTGGATTCCAAGTTCTGCTGATTGGTCTATTAGCGGATTTGGTTGGGGCAAATCGAAAAATTCTGGAAGAGATTTTGTATCGGCTACGCAAGTTGGAAATGTCTACCACCGCTGACCACCGACCACCGACCGCCGACTGATGCGAATACTCAAGTTATTATTGCTGACAGTTTTACTCTCTACGCTGATCGCCTGCGCGCCGCTGGTGAAGGATGGGCAACCGATTGTCGCACAGACAGACACGCTTTTGCGCGCAGGGCAAACACTTGGACAAACGTTCACCGCGCGCGATCGCGGTTTGAACGGAATCGAAGTTTTCCTCGCGCCTGAAACATCGGGCACAGGCGTGATACGTTTGCGTTTGCGCGCGAGTCCACAATCGCTTGATGATCTTGTGACGACGACGCTGGATGCGACGACGGTGACGCGCCCTGGCTTTTATCGCTTTGCTTTCACGCCGCAAGCCGATTCGCGCGGACGTGATTACTACTTGCTGCTCGAATTATCGAATGGCGCAGTGCGCGTCGGCACGGCGAATGGTGATGCCTACCTCGATGGCGCGCTGTATCGGGATGGTACACCTCTGGAT
>JAOACU010000560.1 GCA_026417715.1 Anaerolineae bacterium
TCCTTCGCTGTATTGCCGCGCCACCGAATCGTGCACCGCAGGGACACTGACAAGTTCGGCGATTTGCACGGTGGGTGTGAAAAAGTCGCGCCGATCCAATTCGCGTGCGGCATTCAGCATCGCGGCAGGTGTGGTCAGCGTGCGCCACTGCGCGTGCGGAATCGGCTCACCCACGACTTGATGTTGCGTGACCTCGGTGGTGCTCAGCGCGGTGACGAGTCGCAACACGATGTTGGCGTACATTCCGTTCGCATCGTCGCGCGGGATGCGCGGATGCGCGCCGACGAGATCGAAAATGTAGGCAAAGTGCGGTTCGTCTTCGCCCACGAACAAGACGATGCGAATGCTTTTGCTTTGCGCCTGCAACATTCGTTCGAGCGCGAGAATCGAACCGCCGCGTTGACTTTGTTCAATGAGTGTGCGATACGCCGTCGGCGCAAGACCGGGAAACGTGAAATCGGCAGGGTCGAGCGGATGCTTGCGTAACGCCGCGTCGAAATGATCAAGCCAGCGTTGCAACTCGTCGCGACGCGCGTAAAGCAAGGTGACAATCGCCGGCGTGTGTTTGAGATGATAGCGCGGACGCACGGTGAAAAGCGCGGCTTGACGCCAATTGAGTGGTTGGGCAAACGGCGCGGTCGTGAGGACGAGATCGGTCTCGTCGTTCGGTTGCGGTTGAACGATATGATCGAATTGGCGAAACGTCTCCACCAGTTGGTCTGCCGCGCGTTCCAGTTCAGGAGTGGTGATACCCGGCACAAAACTCAGGTGGAGTTGTTTCAGCCAAGGATGAAGCGGAATGTTGGGAATCATTGTGCACCTCCTAGAATGACGGATGACGGAAGACGGAAGACGGATGACGAAGGACGAAGGACGAAAGACAAATCTCCAATCTCCAATCTCCAATCTCTAATCTCCAGAACACGTAAGGCACACCTCGCGCAACGGGCACTCATCACAACGCGGCGCGCGTTTGCGACAGATATTTTTGCCAAGCGCAACGAAAAGCGCGTGATACTCGTTGAACATTTTTTCGTCGTGCGGCAAGTGGTGCATAAACAAGGATTGCAACTCGTCGTACGATGCGTCCGCGCGCGCCAAACCCAAACGTGCCATAATGCGTCGCGTGTACGCGTCCACGACAAAAATCGGTTGGTGCGCGGCGTAGAGGATGATCGAGTCGGCGGTTTCGGGTCCGATGCCATACACGCCGAGTAGTTCTGCGCGCAAGCGTGTCACATCGGAAGCGAAAAGATGTTTCAAACTGCCACGATGCGCGGTGAACAAGAATTTTGTGAACGCCTTGAGTTTTTTCGCCTTGAGATTGAAATAGCCCGATGGGCGAATCAATCGTGCAAGACGCGTCGTTGGCGTGCGATGCAGCGCGCGCGGTGAAAGAACGCGTGCGCGACGCAAATTGTCGAGTGCGCGCTCGACGTTCGTCCAAGCCGTATTTTGCGTGAGAATCGCGCCGACAATGATTTCAAACGCACCGCCCGAACTGTGGGGCCACCAATGTTGCGGACCGAAATGCGCGTAGAGGCGTTGATAAACATCCAGCAAGCGCGTAGCGATGTCATTGCCT
>JAOACU010000056.1 GCA_026417715.1 Anaerolineae bacterium
AATCTACACCATCCACTTCATCGGGACGTTGCGGGCGTGTGGTACACGTCACCACAAAGTGAAAGGGAAATTTCAATTCGCGCATTCGCCGCAATGCCGCATCTTTTCCCACCCCCGATGGTCCCGACACGATAATCAAAAGCGGCGTAGATTTGGGAATGCTCAAGGGGGGCACAGTCCCTTCGTTCATCTCTTCCTCACTGATGTTACGCACGCGTAGGAAAGTTTGCAAACTTGTTCTACAGATCACACCGAATTTTTCTGGCATCTGCGTAAGGTGAGCCACCTCACTTATGACACGACAGATCGGTCTCCTACCTTCACTAGCGCGTGTCCTCTTGCACGGGATAATAACACACACCTGCGGTACCCGGTCCCGTGTGCACACCCAGCGCGGGTGAAAGTTCGGCAATCAACGATTCGACGCAGGTGAGCCGTTGTTCCACCAAACGTCGAATTTTTTCGGCTTCTTCTTGCGCCGCCGCATGCACGTACGCAATTTTGATTTTGCCCATCCGCCCCACCGCCGCTTCGATCATTTGCGCCATCATCTCGTACGCTTGGTGGCGACTGCGCGCGGTGCCCAGCGGCACGATCACGCCATCTTCCATTCCAATCAGCGGCTTGATGTTCAACAGTGAGCCAACCAAGTGCTTGGCTTTGCCGATGCGTCCGCCCATATACAAATACTTGAGCGTGTCGGCAGTCTGAATCATTCGCGTCACCGGCATCATTTGCCGCACTTGTTGCACGATGGCGTCGAGCGATTTGCCGGCGAGCGCGCTGCGCGCGGCTTCGATCACCATCCACCCTTGACACATCGAAACGTTCAACGTGTCAATCACTTCGATACGCAACTGGGGCAATTTTTCGGCGAGCATCTGCTTGGCGACGCACGCGGCTTGGTATGCCCCACTCCCCTTAGAGGTCATATGGATACTAACGATTTCGCGCGCGCCTTCGTTTTGCGCCAGCCCTTCGTACATTTGCACGTAATCGCCCGGACCGGGGCTCGCTGTCTTAGGTAACTCGCGCGCGGTGGGCAACCACTTGTAGAACGCCTCGCGCTGAATCGTTACCAAATCGCGCAACACTTCTTGCCCACGATGAATGTAGTACGGAACCCAATGAATCTTTAATTTCTCGATAATTGCTTCGGGAATACTCGCGGCACTGTCGGTTACAACAGCAACGTTAGTCATCGCTGACTCCTCCTGTGGGTTCAAAGTTTGAGGTTTCAAGTCGGTTATTCTTTGAGACCAAGTTGTTTCCGAATCAACTCACACAGATTCTTCCATCATCACCTGGTAAGCGTCTCGAATATTCTCTTCTAACTCTTGAAGAGACGCTCCTTGACTGAACACTCCCGGAACTTCCCTCAAGCGTCCCACATACCAACCTTCATCCAGCCAATACTCAAGAGTAAAGTATTTCACCATAATTTCCTCCTACCCAGAGAGGATACAACGCACACCACTCACCCTAAGTTTATCACGATAACGACAAACTTGCAAAAATGCGGTATAATCAAGGTCAGGAGGGCGTATGGTCATTGTGGATTCGCTGCGTTGTTGTTACTGTGGTGGTTGCGTGAGCGTTTGTCCAGTAGACGCGCTCACACTCGCCGAGACGCGTCTCGTCGTCAACGAGAATTGTACCGAGTGCGAGAACTGTGTATTCGCGTGTCCTGTGGGCGCGCTGTATCTGGAAGGTCGCGCGCCCAACCCGCGCGCGTCAACACTCAAACCGCGTTACGATGTGGTGGTTGTTGGCGCGGGACCCGGCGGCGCGATGGCGGCATACACAGCCGCGCAAGCCGGACTCGATGTGTTACTCATCGAGAAACGCCAAGAGATTGGTTCGCCTGTGCGGTGCGCGGAAGGTGTTGGGCACGATCAACTCGTCCAGTTCATCGAACCCGATGCGCGCTGGATCGCGGCAGAGATTAGTCGGGTGGAAATCACTGCGCGCGTGAACGACAACGCGCGCACGTGGCACGCGGGCGGCGGACGCGGCTACATCCTCGAACGACGCGTGTTCGATCGCGTGCTCGCCGAACGCGCCGCACGCGCCGGCGCATCGGTACGCGTCAAAACGGCGGCAACTGGAGTGATTCGTGAAGATGGACGCGTGCGCGGTTTGAAAATTCACGACGGCACGCGCAAAGTTGAAATCGAAACGTCCATCGTCATCGCGGCAGATGGCGTGGAAGCGCAAGTGGGACGTTGGGCAGGGCTGGACACGCAACTGCCGCTGCGCGATACGATGGTGTGCGCGCAATTTCTGCTCGCGGGCATCGAGATTGATCCGACGTGCACCTACTACACGATCAGCGAAGAATTCGCGCCCGGCGGTTATGTGTGGATTTTTCCGAAAGGCGAAGGCAAGGCGAATGTGGGTTTGGGTGTGCAAGCCGATTTGCCGCGCCGCGCAGACCCAATCGAATTGCTCACGCGATTCATCGAAACGCAACCGAACTTGGCACGCGGTCACGCGGTCACACTCGTTGTGGGCAATGTGCCAGTCGCGCTACCGCCCGCGCGTCTTGTGGGCGATGGCGTGATGTTGGTCGGCGATGCCGCACGTCAGGTGGACCCGCTCACGGGCGGTGGCATCATCAACGCGATGATCGCGGGACGACTTGCGGCGCAAGTGGCGGCGGAGGCAATTGCCGCGCGCGACACATCGGCGAATTTTCTTGCGCGCTATGCCGAAGCGTGGCGCAAGGCGCGCGGGAGCAAAATGGAACGCAACTATCGTCTGCGCGAAAAATTTCCTCCCGCGCAACGCACCGATGAACGCTTTGTGCACGCGTTTATGCTGGCGACCAAGTAGGAGGCGAGTCGGCGATTCGCCCCTACTTTGGCGACTCGAAGTCGCCGCGACGACTACCCAAAGCCGCCCATTCGGCGGCTTGTTTAGCCCGCGTAGGCGGGCTTTGGGTAGTTGTTGTGGTGAATTTATTCGCTTGTCAACCTGCAATGCCCTTACACAAAAAATCCCACCGCGAGCGCGCCAGTGCCGACGTGCGTCGTGATAGACGCGCTACTGTGATAAATCGGAATTTCGCGCAGCCCCAGCGCGGCTTTAAAATCGCGCACCAAACTCTCCGCGCCACTCTGGTCGTCCGAGTGCATCACACACAGGTGCGCGTCGGGTGTGCGTGGGCATTGTTGAATCACCAACTCTTTGAGGCGCGCGAGCGCGTGTTGGTAGGTACGTACTTTTTCAAACACCTCGACGCGACCGTTCTTCATTTCGAGAATCGGTTTGATTTGCAGCGCGGTCCCAATCAGCGCGGCGGCACCACCGATGCGACCACCGCGTTGCAAGTAGTCGAGCGTCGCGACCAAAAAGTAGATGCGTCCGCGCGGAATCATCGCTTGCAGGCGCGCCATAATTTCGTCCGCCGAAACACCTTGCTCTGCCCACTCGGTTGCCGCGATGACCATACTCGCCAAGTTGCCAGCAACAAAGCGCGAATCGAGGATACGAATATCGGCATCGGGGAACGCGGTCTCTTTGGCAGTGATAGCGGAACGCACTGTGCCACTCACTTCGGCAGAAGGATGAATCGAAATGATCGTGCGCGCGTGCGCGAGTTGTTTGCGATACGCTTCGACCAAATCGCCGGGGCGCGGCGCGGCAGTCTTGGGTAGCACAGACGAATTTCTCAAGCGATACAAAAATTCGTCGTACTGAATGGTCACACCTTCCAAAAAACTTTCCGTACCAAAATGAATGATCTGTGGCACAACCTCGATGTGATGCGCGCGTGTGTATTCACTGGGTAGCGCGGCGGTCGTGTCCGTAACAATCCGAATGGATGATGACATTCGTCCTCCGTCATTCGTCTTTCGTCATTCGTCAACACACAAGGAGTTTGCAATGCTCACCGTTCACCAAATTGACACCCGCAACAAAAAAGACGTTCGTCGTTTTATTCAAATTCCTTTTCGATTGTATGCCCATTGTCCACAATGGGTGCCGCCACTGTTCGTGGATGCGGAGATGCAACTGAATCGCACCAAGCATCCGTTCTACGAACATTCGGACGCGGACTTTTTCATTGCGACGCGCGATGGGCGCGATGTAGGACGTATCGCCGCACTGGAGAATCGGCGTTACAACGAGTATCACCACACGCGCCAAGCGCAATTTTATCTCTTCGATTGTGAAGACGATCCAGAAGCCGCGAACGCGCTCTTCGAGCGCGTGTTCGAGTGGGCACGCGCGCGCGGGCTCAATCGCGTGGTCGGTCCAAAAGGTTTTGGCGCGCTCGATGGCTATGGTATTCTCGTCGAAGGATTCGAGCATCGTCAAGTGATGACAATGATGAATTACAACTATCCGTACTATGCGCGCTTGATCGAATCGTTGGGTTTCACCAAAGAAGTAGATTTTGTGTCGTGCTATCTGGGTAAGGATTTTCACTTACCCGAACGCGTGCATCGCATCGCGGAACGCGTGGCAAAGCGCGGGAACTTGCGCGTGGTGCGATTTCAGAACAAGCGCGAGTTGGTCGCGTGGGCGGATCGGATTGGACAAGCGTACAATCGCGCGTTCGTCAACAACTGGGAGTACTATCCACTCACCGAACGCGAAATCAAATTCATCTTGGACAATATCTTGATGATTGCCGATCCGCGCCTCATCAAAGTCATCGCGCACGATGACGATGTGGTTGGCTTTCTCTTTGGCTTTGCCGATGTATCTGCCGCGCTGCAACGCGCGCGCGGGCATCTGTTCCCATTCGGGCTGTTCGATATTCTTCTCGAAATGCGACGAACGAAATGGATCGCGCTGAACGGCGCGGGTATTCTCCCCGAATTTCAAGGCATCGGCGGCAACGCGCTGTTGTACTCAGAAATGGACAAAACGGTGCGCACGCCGGGTTTTCACTTTGAGCACGGCGACCTGACCCAAGTTGCGGAAACCGCGACACAAATGCGCCAAGACCTGATGAACGTCGGCGCCAAGCCGTACAAGAATCATCGGGTGTATGCGCGGGTGATTTAGGGATTAGAGATTGGAGATTAGAGATTAGTGATTGGTGATTAGTGATTAGTGATTGGTGATTGGTGATTAGTGGTTAGTGGTTAGTAACAATCCCCAATCTCCAATCTCTAATCTCCATTCTCCAATCTCTAATCTCCAATCTCTAACTCTTCCACGCGAACAACGCAAAGCCGGTCAAACGCAACGCGCCACTGATGATCAACGCGCCACTCAAACCGATGTAATCCGCCAAGAGCGTACCGACGAGCGGCGCGGCAACCGTCGAAAGATATTGCAAACTTTGGGCGACTGAAACAAACGTCGCGCTGTACTGCGCGGGAAACGTCTTCATCAATTCATCGAAGAAAACCAGGTCGAGTCCCGCTTGAAAGATTCCTGCCAATGCCGCATACAACACCAACAGTTCGACGCGTAGTGTGACTGCGGTGAGAATCGGATAGAACGATAATCCCAGCGTTGTGCAGAGCAAGACAAATCGCCCACCACGTTCGCGCGATTGGCGCGACCACAACAAATAACCTACGAGCATAATCGCGGTGTGCGTCATATTGATTGCGCCGATCCACGCATCGCTCGCCTGCACTTGACGTACATAGTACAGTGGAAAAAGTGGCGCCGCGAGTGTCATCCCCGAAAAATACACAAACCGTTTGAGCATAAACGAGACGAAGGCGCGTTGACCACGTATCAACGTAAAGAAACCCCGCACGCGTGCGCGCACCGATTCGCCCGGCGTGGATGCAGGTGGTTCGGCATCGGGTAAGACGATGTGACTCGAGTAGTAAAAACTGACCAAGCCACCTAACGACAGCCCTAGGAAAACAACTTGATAGTTGAACGGAAAGCCCAACTGCTCCAGCGTTTGTCCTACGAGTGCGACCATCACGGCTTGGGTGAAACCCAAGATAGACCAGCGCCGACTCAACAAATCGTAACGATGGCGCGGTCCCGCGACCGCGTTCATCACCACCGAGAACGCCACGTTCAACAACACTTGCGGAAACGTGGCGAGTGCCCAAATCGCCAAGATCGCGTTGACCTGATACTCGCGCGGCACAAGGAACGGTACCAAGCCGGTCAACGCGTACGACGAGAGAACCATCAAGCGCGCCGCGCTGAACCAGGGCACCACTTGGCGTTGACGTTGCAACAAACGTCCGGCAACAAGCGCGAGGAACAAGCCGGTGAACGCGGGCATCGCTGTCAACAAACCCACTTGAAAGTTCGATGCGCCGAGACGCGCCAAAAATACCGGCAAAAATGGGGACGCCGCACTGGCAATCCCCACACCAATCGCATCAATTTGCACGTTCCGAAAATTGCGCCGCTGCGTTGGCGTTAGATCGGCAGGCAGAGTGAAGAGCGGAAGGTTCATAGTGTTGTTGTGTATTGCGTATTACGTATTGCGTATTACGTAATACGCAATACGTAATAAATCCGATTATGCTCCGGTTGCCACAGGCAAGCCCGGCACCCGACTCCATTCGCTCCACGAGCCGGGATACAAGCGCGCGTGGTCAAAGCCGGCGAGCGTGAGCGCGAAAATCGCTTGGCACGCGTTCACGCCACTGCCGCAGTATGCAACGATGTGTTCAGCGCGCGTCGCGCCCAATGCATCGTAGCGCACACGTAATTCGGTGGGCGAAAGGAAACGCAAATCGGTTGTGCTGCGCAAGTTGTCAGCGATGGGCGCATTGCGCGCGCCGGGAATGTGTCCTGCGCGCGGATCAAGTGGCTCGACTTCGCCGCGATAGCGTTCAGGGATGCGCACATCGAGGATGAGCGCGCGCGGATCGTTGTGCCATTGCTTGACCGTGTTCAGGTCGGCAATCATTTCGGGATGCGGTTGCGGTGTGAAATTTCCCGGCGTCACGCGCGGAATTTCGCGCGAGAGCGGTCGTCCCTCGGCGATCCATTGCGCGATGCCACCATCGAGCAACGCGGCGCGCGGATGTCCAAAGTAACGCAACAACCACCACAAGCGCGCCGCCGCCGCACCACCGCGATCATCGTACGCAATGACATACGTGTTGGCATCAATGCCCGCGCGCGCCATCGCTTCGGCGAAGCGTTCCGCGCGCGGTAAGGGATGTCGTCCACCACCTTCGCTGAAATGCGCGGCAAGATCGGCTTCCAAATCAATGAACACGGCGTTCGGAATGTGTCCGCGCAAATACTCTTCGTACCCTGTGCGATCTTTTTCCAACAAGTACCAACGCACATCGCACACGCGCACGTGTGCATCGTTCAAGTGTTCGGCTAGCCAATTGGTAGATACCAAGATGTCCATTGTTTCACCTCAAAGACGAAGGACGAAGGACGAAAGACAAAAGTCATTCGTCCTTCGTCTTTCGTCCTTCGTCATCTGTCAGATAGCGATACAACAACTCGAGCGCGGCTTGCGCGCTCTGTTCCTTGTTCTGCACACGATTGCCACTCCACACGTGCCGTTCGACCATCGTTTGGCGCGCGTCATCGAGCGCGAGATAAACGAGTCCCACCGGTTTTTCCGGCGTACCGCCGCCGGGTCCGGCGATGCCGGTGATGGCAAGCCCCAACGTCGCGCTGAATCGTTCGCGCGCGCCGCGCGCCATTTCGGTGGCGGTCTCCGCGCTCACCGCGCCAAAGCGATTCAGTGTGTCCCACGATACACCGAGCGCGATGACTTTGGCTTCGTACGCATACGCAATCACCGAGGCAATGATGTACGCCGAACTGCCCGGCACGTTCGTTAAACGATGCGTGAGCAAGCCGCCCGTGCACGATTCGGCAATCGCGAGAGTGTGATGACGCGCCACCAGCAACTTGCCCACGACAACTTCGAGTGGTTCGGTATGATGCATCGAAGTACATTATAAACAGAAAAGAAAGCGCGCGCAAATGAACGCTGTATCATTCGTTTATTCGTTACGTGTTTGTTGAAGCGGTTTATAATTCTTAGTTGGTGAAATTTTCTAAATCGTGTAGAATAAGTACCTCGATCACCTTACGCAAGGGGCTAAAAATTTGGCGTGAAATGTAGGACGAGTTTGCAAACTTGTCCTACGCGCACGTAACGTCAATATCTCAACAATTCATTTTGTCACAGGAGACCCTATGGCTAACCAAACTGTACCAGCACGCAGTGAAATTCCACGTGAACACACCTGGGATGTCGAGTCTATTTTTCCTAACGATGAGGCGTGGTCTGCCGAGTTGGATGCCCTGCTCAAAGACCTGCCTGCGGTCGCGCGTTTTCGCGGACATTTGGGAGATAGCGCGGCGACGCTCGCCGATTTTTTCGCGACGAGCGAAGCACTCGCGATGCGCGCGGGCAAGGTAATGTTGTACGCGAGTATGAAGCACGCGGTTGACACCGCCGACCAAACTGCCACCGCGCTCAACGATCGCGCGCGCGGTTTGATGGCGCGACTCGGTGCCGCGCTCTCATTCGCCGAACCCGAAATGCTCACCATCGGTTTCGACAAACTGCGCGCGTGGGTGCAAGAGGAACCGCGCCTCGCCATCTACGCGCACTATTTCGCGCGCCTCGAACAGCGCGCCGCGCACGTGCGTTCCGCCGAAGTGGAAGAATTGCTCAGCCACCTGAGCGATCCGTTCCGCACCGCGTCCGAAACGCACGGCATCCTCACCGATGCCGAGTTGAAATGTGCACCCGCGCGCAGTTCCACCGGCGAAACCTTCGAGGTGACACAAGGCACAATCAACGCGCTCCGCACGCATCCCGACCGCGAGGTGCGGCGCACCGCGTTTGAAAATTATGCCGATGCGCATCTCGCGTTCAAGAACACGATGGCGAATTGTCTCGCCGCGGGTGTCAAGCAAGATGTGTTTCGGATGCGCGCGCGACGATACAAATCGTCGCTCGAAGCCGCGCTCGCGTCCAATTTCATCCCGCTCGATGTGTTTCCCAACCTCATCAAAACTTTTCGCGCCAACTTGCCCATCTGGCATCGTTACTGGAACATTCGTCGCCGCGCACTCGGCGTGGACAAACTCGCCGTGTACGATGAAAAGGCGCCGTTGACGAACGCCAAACCCGTTGTGCCTTTCGATCTTGCCGTCGAATGGATTTGCGCGGGGATGCAACCGCTCGGTGACGAGTATGTCAGCGTCGCGCGACGTGGGATGACAGAGCAACGCTGGGTGGACAAGTATCCGAATCGCGGCAAACGCGCTGGCGCGTTTTCGACCGGCGTGCCCGGCACCCAGCCGTTTATCCTGATGAGTTACAACGACGATTTATTTTCGATGAGCACACTGGCACGAACTCGGTCACTCGATGCACAAGTACTATACACAGAAGACACAACCGTTCGTGTACACGCAGTATGGCATCTTTCTCGCCGAGTGCGCCTCGAATTTCAACCAAGCGATGGTGCGCGATTACTTGCTGAAAAACGCGTCGCGCCTTGTCACGCAATCTCCACTCTCTAATCTCCAACCTCACGAATTTGAAATCGCCGTCATCGAAGAGGCAATGTCGAACTTTCATCGCTACTTTTTCATTATGCCGACGCTTGCGCGATTCGAGTTGGAGATTCACGAGCGCGCGGAACGCGGTCAGCCACTCACCGCGCAAGTGATGATTGATCTCCTTGCCGATTTGTTCGCAGAAGGGTACGGTAACGAAGTCGAAATGGATCGCGCGCGCGTGGGGATCACGTGGGCGCAATTTGCCACACACTTGTATCGTAATTTCTACGTGTATCAGTACGCTACAGGCATCAGCGCGGCGCACGCGCTCGCGCAAAATATTCTCGATGGCAAACCCGGCGCGGTCGAAAAATACATCGGCTTTTTGAGCGCGGGCGGTTCCGATTTTCCGCTCGAAATTCTCAAGCGCGCTGGCGTTGACCTGACCACACCCGAACCTATCGAAACGACGTTTGGTGTACTTGCACGCTATGTAGATCGCTTGGGAGAATTGTTGCGCGTGCCTAGAACGAGTTGAGAGGTTGAACAAGTTTGTTGTGTATGGCGTGATCGTGCTTGCGTTACTCGCGGCATGTCGCGCCGAAACTCCCACCGTTACCCCGCGCCCGAATCGGTTGGCGCGCGCGGTGTCGCCCAACGCGCTCGTTGTGAAGAATGGAATGGTAATTGACGGCACCGGCGCGCCGCCGATTCTCGATGGTATCGTTGTCATCGAGGAAAACAAAATCGTCGCGGTGGGACACGCCGCTGATTTCGCGATTCCACCCGAAGCGCGCGTGCTCGATGCGCGCGGCGGCACGATTTTGCCCGGCATCATCAATGCGCACGTTCACGAAAGTATGTCGCCGCTCGTGCGACAATTCTACTTTCTCAAACGCGGCGTAACGAGTGTGTGCGATCTGGCGACGCCGCTCACGAGTATGAAGCGCGCCCCACTGCGGAGCGAGTATGGGCTGGCGGCGCGCGTCTTTTTCTCTGGACCGATTATCAACAAACCGCTTGGCTATCCTGGCACCGAAGAATTTTTGTACGCTGTGAACAATGCTGAAGAGGCGCGTCGCGCGGTCACCGATTTGGTGAATCGTGGCGCGTCAATGATCAAGATTGCACTCGAACCTTGGAACTGGAAATTGCCTTGGTATGTGGCTGAGCGCGAACCGATTCCGAATCTCACGTTGGAAGAAGTGCGCGCGATTGTCGAACAAGCACACGCGCACGGCAAATTGGTGCGCGTGCATTTGGGGACAGCCGAAATGTTGGACATTGCGCTCGATGCGGGGGTGGACAGCATCGAACACGTACCACTGCCGCGTTTGGAGGACATTGAATTTGCCACCGATGGACGCGCGTTCGCCAAACTGTCGCCGGCGTATGAAGCGCAACTCGCGCGCATCGTCAAACAGAAGATTGTGATGGTGCCTACACTCGATCGCATCGTTACGTGGTGCGAAGGGTACGCGGTGACGGAGGCACGCAAACGCTTGTGTCGGCAATACGCGCTGACGCCCGTGCGACGATTTTACCAAATGGGTGGCGTCATCGCACTGGGCGACGATTCGACGTTTGCGATGCGGACATGGATGCCGCTCGCCGAAATGCAGCGTTTGTTGACGATTGGAATGACACCGCTGGAGGTGATTCGCGCGAGTACGCAAACGGCCGCGCGCGTGTGCGGTCAAGGTGATACGTTGGGGACGCTCGAGCCGGGGAAACTTGCGGATGTGATTGTCGTCAATGGTAATCCGCTACAAGATATTGAAGCGCTGGCGTGGGTAAGCATCGTCATCATTGACGGACAGGTGGTTGTTCAATCCAAATGATGATCAGAAGAATTTACATCAAGCACACGAAGGTCACGAAAAAATCTTGGTGTCTCTTCGTGACCTTCGTGGAGAAAAAGTGATTTCGCAAAATGAATCCGCGCGGTTATTGTTGATTCATTGAGCGTTCATTGCGGCGGTTTTCTAAACGATTATCAGGGTGCAGGCGCAACCTCCAGACGAATCCACTCGAACGCGGCGGCAATGTTCGGTTCGGTCACGCCGAGACCCACAACGAGTTGCGCGGGCATCGTCTCGAACGCGGCTTCCCACACACTCCCCGACGTCGCGCCTTTCGCGCCGATAATCGCGTGCGACCAACGCCACTTGCCGCGCAAATCCTCCTGCGCGCCAATCGCACGCAGCGCGTCTACGGCTTCTTGCGTGAGATAGCGCGACGCTTCATCACGCACAGCCACCGCAACGATACGACCATTCGGAATTTGTGCGATGAACTGTGCCAAGCGCGCCGATTCGTGAGGTGATGCAAATGTATCAAATGCCGCGCTCGCTTCGATCGCACCGCTCTGTTCGTTGATGACGACGATGTTGTAGCCGCGCGAATTTTTTGCCGCGTCTACGCCATTGACGTAGATATGCGCGAAATCGCCCACTTCGTTGCCCGCGCTACGCACCACGAGATTCACAGGTGATTGGGGACCATTGCGCGCGACCAGATACGTGCTTGCCATTTCGGGCATACGCGTCGCTGGGACAAGACGCTCAAAGTGGAGAATGATTTCGTTCATCCCAGAGTTCAAGGTTTCAGGTTTCAGGTTCAAGGCAAGTTCGTTCCAACCCGCTTGGAGTGCAAGTGTGTTTGCAAAATTCCCATTGATGTACACAGCGATACGCTGATTGTCCATTGGCGCAAACGCGCGCAGCGAGAGTGTGGCTGGGCGTAACGCATCGTACCGCACGAACAGCCGTGCGTGACGACGCTGTGCCCAAACGAAACGCTCGCCGCTCAACGCACCCCAGCCCTCGGCAAAGTGCAATCGCGCCAGTGCATCGCTCGGACGAATCGTCACTGTGCTTGGCGGTGTGCTTTGATTCACACGAAAGACCACCGTCTCGCCAATATCGTCGCTCACCTCGGCAATCTTGGTCACAGGCAAAACATACTGGACATATGCGCGTGCCGCATCGAGCGCGGCGCGATTGCGCGGCTGACGTGGCGAATGCCACACCACGTATCGCCTGTCTCTTATACACATCT
>JAOACU010000561.1 GCA_026417715.1 Anaerolineae bacterium
AGCCAAAGCAACGCGCTTGTCCGTTCTCTGCTTCATTGATTCATTGAAACAGTTTGGCTCATTGGTACATTGACCCATTGGCTCATTGACGAATTGGCTCATTGGCTCATTGACGAATTGGCTCATTGGCTCATTGGTACATTGGCTCATTGTAGGAGGCATATGCCCGCCCATCATTTCATTTCCTACTCGGCAACTGACGCTCAGGATTTTGTGCTGAAACTCGCGGACGATTTGCAAGCGGGTCCGCCTGCGTTCCCTGTGTGGATTTTTCCGCGCGACTTGCACGCGGGCGATTGGGACGCGCAAATTGACGATGCTATTCGTACGTGCGACAGTTTGATCTTTGTGATGACGCGCGATAGCGTCCGCGACAATTCCAACTGCAAGATCGAATGGACTGCCGCGCTCAAGTACAAAAAGCCGATTCTCCTCGTCCGTCTGCACCCCGTTGACGCACCCTTCCGCTTGGGTTCGCGCCAGTGGATTGATTTCACGCGCGATTACAACGCCGCGCTTGCCAAACTCCGCAAGGATTTGCAATACCTCCACTCACCGCAAGGCGAACTGCAAGCACTGCGCTATCGCCTGCTCGATGCGGAACGCGACTTGGATCGCGCGACTGATGCCACCGAACGCACACGCATCCAAGCCGACATCGAACAACTGCGCGCGCAAATCGCCGAACAAGAACGCATCGTTGCCGATCCCGATGCCGCCGCGCGCGCAACCGATGCGCGCATCCGCGCGGGCATCGAGCGCGAGCGCGAACCCGCCGAACGCGTACGCACGACGACCAAGTTCATCAACCCACCGCCGCTCACCGCGCCGCGCTATTTTCAGGATCGCCACACCGAGAATCGTTTCATCGCCGATTTTTTGCGCGACGAATCGAAACGCCTCCTGACCATCAGCGGACGCGCAGGCATCGGCAAGACGGCGATGATCTGCCGCATCCTCAAATCGCTCGAATCAGGACACTTGCCCGACGATTTGGGCGAACTGCGCGTGGATGGCATCGTGTACCTGAGCGCGGTCGGCACGCGCACGATTCGCTTCGCGCATCTCTTTGAAGACCTCGGCAAACTTCTCCCCGCCGAAACGGCGCGCGAACTCGACGCGCTGTATCGTGACCCCAAAATTTCGACGCGGCAAAAGATGATTGCACTCCTCGAAAAATTTCCGCGCGGACTCGTGCTTGTGCTACTCGATAACTTTGAGAGCGTGATGGATGTGAGTGAATGTTGCCTCACCGACGCGGAACTGGACGAAGCGTTGCGCGCGCTCCTCGATGCGCCGCACCACGCGGTCAAAATCATCCTGACGACGCGCATCCCGCCGCGCGATCTGCAACTGTATCATTCTGGCGCGCAAGCGTACCTACCTGTAGACACAGGGTTGGAATCGTCCTACGCCAAGCAACTGCTGCGCGCGCTCGATGCCGATGGCAAGGTGGGTTTGCGCGATGCCGACGACGCGCGTCTCGATCTGGCAGTGACGCGCACGCGCGGTTTTCCGCGCGCGCTGGAGGCGTTGTACGGCATCCTCGCGGCGGATCGTTACACTATGTTGGATGAAATCCTT
>JAOACU010000562.1 GCA_026417715.1 Anaerolineae bacterium
CGACCATGGAGCCGAGCGGCTGGCTCATGTCGGTCAAAACGGCGTGCGTGCGCCTACCTGCGCCTTCGCCGATGTGGATCAGCGTCTGCGCCAGCTGCTCCGCGCGCTCTCGCGTGGTCATAAACGCGCCCGCGCCGACTTTGACATCGAGCAGGATATGGCGTGCGCCGCCTGCCAGCTTCTTGCTCATCACGCTGGAGGCAATCAGCACTTTAATCGTCAGCGCGAGAACACCTTGCCCACCCAAACCACCGAGTCGCGCGCGCGTCAACGTGAGCATAGTGAGCGCGTGCCCTGTGAGCATCGCGGAATTCGCAATCACCAAGCCGATGAAGCCGAGTGGACGCATCAGCGCAAGTGCGACGACAAGGTAAATCGCTACCGCGACGAATTGCACCAGATTCGGCAACAGCGTGTTCTTGCGCGCGTAGAACGCGAACACCAGCGGTTGGTCAATCGCGGCAAAGGGCAAACCAAGCAGATAAAATTGTAAGGCGAGCGCGGTCATCGTCGTATCGTTGGGTGTGAACGCGCCGCGCTCGAACAGCAACGCGACAATCGGACGCGCGAGAACGAACAAACCAATCGTTGCGGGGAGAATCAGGAGTAGGACGAGTTTGATGCCAAAGGCAAGGGTCGAGCGAAAGTGTTCGGTGTCCGAGTGTTCAGTGTTCAAGTGTTCAGTGTTCGAGTATTCAGTGTTCGAGTGTTCGGTGTTCGAGTGTTCGGTGTTCAGTGTTTGTGTTCGTTCAGTTCTCTGAATACTTGATACTGAATACTGAATACTTGAATACTGAACACTGAGTTCAGGAAGGATGGCAAACGACACCGCCGTCGCGACCAAGCCGAGCGGCAATTGCACGAGCACCGTCGCGTTTTGCATCCACGCGAGCGATTGCGCGCCGGTGTGCGATGCAAGGTTGCGATCAATCACAACGGCAATCACGCTGATACTCAACCCCGCGACGACCGGCGCGTACAGTTTCAGGATACGACGTAGCGCGGGATGCGTGAAATCAATCGCGAAATGATAGCGCGCATCGCGCAGGGCAGGCAACTGCAAAACGACTTGCGACGCCGCGCCGACGAGGATACCGACGATCAAACTCGTGATGCCGAAAAGCGGTGTGAGCGCGAGCGCGACGAGGACGATGCCGGCGTTGTACGCGGCAGTCGTGAACGCGGGGAGCGTGAATCGTTTGAGCGCGTAGAGCAAGCCCGTGACCACGCCCGACATTCCGAGAAAGAACACTGCCGGCAAGACGAGTCGTAGCATCTCGACAGCGGCGTGTTGCAGTTCCGCGTCGTAACCGCTCCCTAAAAGCCACACAAGTTGCGGCGCGAAAAATTCGAGGATGAGTACGGCAAGCGCGAGAAAAATCGCGAGCGCGTTGATGACGATGCTCGCGACGCGCCACAGTTCTTCGCGTCGCGTCGCGTAATCGGAGAACACGGGGACAAGCGCGGCACTCACCATCCCACCGACGAGGAAATCGTACAGCGTTTGGATGATCGTCGCCGCGACACGAAATACGCCTGTCTCTTATACACATCT
>JAOACU010000563.1 GCA_026417715.1 Anaerolineae bacterium
AGGTGGGAGGATGCAAGCAGAAGGATACTACAACGAAGCAAAGAAATTGTACGAGGAAGGACGCTTGCAAGACGCGTTACTCGCGTTCGAGCAAGCGTATGCGGGTTACACTCAACAAAACGATGCCGCGCGCGCAGCGCAAGTGGCAAACGATTTGGGTGTGGTGTACTATCTCGTTGGACGACGCGACGACGCGCGCAAGATGTTGCAAGATGCACTGACAACGTTCGAACAACTGGGCGATGCAATGGGACAAGCCAAAGCGCTGGGCAATCTGGCGCGCGTGCTAGAACGCAGTGGCGCGCGCGATGAAGCAGAGAAGAATTATCAGCGCGCGGCAGAATTATTCCATCAGGTTGGTGACAAAGGTTTAGAAGCCGACACTTGGCGCGCGTTGAGTCAAATGCAGTTACAACGCGGGCGGTGGTTGGAAGCCCTTGCCACATACGATCGCGCGCTTGCCGCCAGAGGTGGTTCGAGCGCGCTACGCGCGTTTTTGCAACTCCCCGCGCGGTTGTTGGGTATTCGCTCGTAGAGGCGAGTCGGCGACTCGCCTCTACGCGTACGCAAATGTCATCGGGACTCGTCATCCGTCTCAAAGCATCGCTGGCAATTCTTTTTTGGGGTGCGTCGTTCATCGCCACCAAGATCGCGTTGCGCGACGCGCACCCTGCAACGATCATTCTCCTCCGCTTTGTCTTCGGTGCAGCCGTGTTGTGGCTGGCAATCGCGCGCTGGCGGATGTTTCGGCGCATCGGCGCGCGCGATTTGGTTTATCTTGCGATACTAGGTTTTATCGCCGTGCCATTACACCAAGCCCTGCAAGCGATTGGTTTGCTGTACACCACCGCGTCGAGTATGGGCTGGATCATCGCGCTGATTCCGGTGTTCACGGCGATTCTCGCATGGTTGTTTTTGGGCGAGCCGATGTCCGCGCGCAAAGCAATCGGTTCGATTCTCGCGTTCAGCGGCGCGGTATTTGTTGTGACGCGCGGCGCGCTCTCGGTCGACACATTGCGTCTGCCGAGCACCCTGGGTGACGCGCTCGCCGTGGCAAGCGCGCTCAACTGGGCGATCTTCCAAGTTGCCAGCAAACCGATTCTACGCCGACTCGAACCGACCCTCGCGATGGCGTACGTGATGTTACTCGGCGGTGTAGTGATTCTTCCGTTCACGATTCCGCAAGCGACAAGTGACGTGCCGCACCTTGTCCTCGATAGTTGGCTGGCGATTTTATTTTTGGGAATTTTCTGTTCTGGACTTGGTTATCTGATTTGGTACGATGCATTATCGAAGATAGACGCGTCGCAACTCTCCGCGCTTTCGTACATCCAGCCACTCATCACGTTACTCATCGCGGCGATGTTCCTCGGCGAGACGATCACGCCGGCGATTGTGCTGGGTGGTGCAGTGATTTTGGTGGGCGTGTACCTCGTCAATCGTTCGGCAACGCGACGCACGGTGGGGGTGTCGGTTGCAAGTGAATGAGCCAAAGGACGAAAGACGAAGGCTTCGCCCTGATGGGCTCAAGCCCGAAGGGACGAAGGACGGAATTCGTCGTGCGTTCTCCGTGCGTAAC
>JAOACU010000564.1 GCA_026417715.1 Anaerolineae bacterium
TATATGTTCCATTGTCGTGTTTTATCACGACATAGTTTCCGCGTATGTCAGGGGTCCTGATATCCACCCAACCTGTTCCTGCTCGATGGTAATCCCTGATGTTATCCCGTACATCCACCACAATCCCACTCAATGCTGCAAGTATAGGTTTGCCAAAAGCGAAGTAATTTTCTGGCTTGCTTGAACTATTTCTGCACGTGTTCCCAAATTCATCAGCTACCAGAAAATCATAGGCATATCTTTGCCCGATCAAATCCCAAGAATGGGACGTCTGTTTGCGAATACCACCATTAACAACCTTCCAGGTTCCTTCGAATGGCAAAGTAAAACTCATTGAATCATCATACACTCCATTTCTGACGATAGAGCGTCCAATAGCTATGCACTGCCCTGTTGCTTGTCTTAAAGTCTGAACTAATCCGTAAGGATTCACAATTGTCCAGATGAAGACTGATAGGTAATACTCAACAAATATTTTTAACGCGGTCACAAAAGACATTACTCTCTCTTTGTTGTTTCGGGTTACGCGCCCAACGACTCGCGTTTCAGCCGCGCCGAGCGCAGTGAGGCGAAACCATCAGGTGCAAGCGCGTGTTAGCCCGCTACCGCTAATTGAAAAGGGATATTTGCATGGAATCATTATCTTGAATACTGACTGATTGTACCTCTTGAAAATGGTTGCCATCTTTGCTGAAGGCCACTTGCGTTATCGCGAATGATTTGTAATGTCCGCTGTGTCTAAAACCACTTCTACGCCTTCTCTTGTCCAACACTTCTTTCACTGGCTGGGCAATAACATCTCGCTTGTTACAAAGTTCTCCGACTTTTGGCAACCTACTTACAGGTTTTGTACCAACATAGCACGCTCTCATTATTGCGCCCAAGAGCAGGTCGGCGATCTGAAGAAAGTTTGCGTGCATATATTCTTCTGAATCAGATTGATAGTCTTTATCATCAGACGGGAGATGGAAAATACGGGCATCCGACGAAAATGTCACATAATCACGCAACGGAGATTTGCCATAAAGATCGTCATAGGTCAATCGCCACACAATTCTATCTTCGTCTAACCTTCTATGAGCAGGTTTACCATCAGAAACAATCCTTACTATTTCGATTAGACTAGAATCGTCATATAAGTAATGACACGCGCCCTTGAGTAGTATCCGTAAAAGTGTCTCGTCGTGCCTGAGTTTTTGTTCTTTACGTGAATCTCCACCATAGATATTCCATTCGGCACCTTTAGGATAGAAAATCGCCGCAACTTTGCAGTTTAACGGGCGAGAGAATATCTGAGGAGATTTACCACGTAGAGCATCTACGGCAAGGACGATAGCCTTTTGATATGCGTAATCGTACTTTTTCCAAGTTTGACCGCTGATTTCAGAAAAATGTAATTTGCCATTACAAGCAAATTCTTGGCGCAAACGAACCAATTCACCAAAAAATATCTCTTGAGGCGAGTATTCTTCTTGAAAAGTTCCAAGCAGTGGCGTCTCGTTCTCTACTGATAGTGTAACAGGCACAAAAAAAAGAACGTGTCCCTTAAAGCTTCGCTCAGGCACATCTTTAGTT
>JAOACU010000565.1 GCA_026417715.1 Anaerolineae bacterium
TGTTCACGCACCAGCCAACGTGCGCTTCTCCCGCGCCTCCACCACCCGATACGATGGATTTGTTGCTCACTTTTCTCTCCCTCGAGACTCAGATACCAAACAGCGCCGCGTGGTGCTATGTTTCGGTGAACAACAGTCCCCACGAACGCGTGCCATACGAGGGGCTGGTGCTTTCACCCGATTCGCGCAACCCGTTGCGGTTCAGTTGGTGGCAAATCGCCACGCGCGGTATGATGTTACTCCCGCGCCATCCTGTGAATAATCCGGTGACGCTGAATGGAATCGAATGTATCGGGCAGCGGCGCAGTGGCATATTCGGCATAACGCTTGCCCATTCGTTGGGAGTTGTGAACGCCAGTCATCCACGCGTGGATTGGAATGGCGCTGAACGCGTCGCGAATTCCACCAACTCGCCCACAGGCGAATCGTTTCGCTTGCGCTATCGGATCGGACCCGATACGCCGGAGGCGCGCCGCCAAGCGCCCACTGAGGTGCGTTCCGGCGCGACGTGGGTACCTCTTATCCCGCTCATTCCCGCGCCAGTCAATATCCGTTACAACCCGAATGGTCGCGAAGCGTGCGATCAAATTCCACCCTCCCAAAACTTGTTTGGAATCAACGCTGAACGAATGGCATGCGAACTGCTCGGACGACCAACGATTACGTGGGAATGGCGCGGCACTCCGTGGGCGATTGCAGGTTTCGTGGTCGAGATTGATTCGATTGGCGCGACGCCAAGAGTCGGTCCAAATGGTCGGGCGGTTTTGGTGCCCAGAGAGGAATTGGCGCGCGTTTCACAATCGCGTTGCGGCGAACAACTGAACTTTAGCGTTGCGCCTTTCCTCACTTCAGGGTTGCAACCCGTGTATGGACAAGGTGTCATCCAATTATCGCCTTGCCCCGCGCCAACCACAGCGGCGACGGTCGAAGTGACTTTTAACGACCTGGAGGTCGGCGGTTCGCGCGCGCATGGTGGAATGATCCAAGACAACGACACGTGCTTCTTTTGTGTTGACCGCGAAATGGAACTATGCGGGGAGCTCGGGATCATCGCGGGAACGAGCCGCTTGCAGACGACCGATACGCGCTATTGGCACGGCGGTAGAACAGGTTCATTCTTTTCCGTTTGCGGTGACGAAGCCACGTGCATTTCCCAACAAGGTGTTTATCCCTGGGCAAGGTTTGCTTTGGCGAATACATTCACCGGAGGCGGCATATTGAACAACAACACTCTACGTGTACTGATCACTGAAGGCGCGACTCTCACCGTGTGGGTGAGCCTCCGCGACGTGCATACCGATTATATCCCCCCCTCCCTCTCCGGAGATCCCTATTGCATAGACCGGATTGAATTTCCCGCGCGCTCCGTTCGCGAATGGGCAACCATTGATGAAACACGCACCATCAGTCAGGATCACGGCGAAGCATCCTGTCGCATCACCTTTCGCGTGAGAGGCAGAACGCCGTGATGCCTGTGGCTTTTAGTTCGAGAGTTGATCTTTCGATCCACAAGGAGAGAAAAACGATGTTAAACTCACGGATTATTTCCCGGATGTTCGTCTTGCTGTTCCTGAC
>JAOACU010000566.1 GCA_026417715.1 Anaerolineae bacterium
CTGCCTTCATACTTCATCCTTCACTACGAAATGGGGACACGACGCGTTGCGCGCCGGTCCCCCGGAGACAGATGCAGTGGAAAATTTTAAAAAGTATCATTTCACTTTTTATCCTCAGCGGGCGTCGCGAAAATCATTCGCCCTTGATTCGTCTGGAGCATTCGCGTCACCGTCACATCAATCGTGCTCCCGATAAATTTCTTGCCGTTGTCAATCACGACCATCGTGCCATCGTCCAAGTAACCCACACCTTGCCCCAACTCTTTGCCTTCTTGCACCACACGCACACGCATTCCTTCGCCGGGCAAAACGACCGCGCGCACCGCGTTGGCAAGTTCATTGATATTGAGCACGCGCACACCTTGCAGTTCTGCCACGCGGTTCAAGTTGTAATCGTTCGTGACAATCGGACAGTGTAGATTCTTGGCGAGACGCACGAGTTTATCATCTACCGCGTGCACATCTTCCACATCGAGATCGGTGATGCGAATCGGAACGATGGATTCTTTCTGCAACTTGTTGAGCATTTCCAAGCCGCGCCGTCCACGATTGCGTCGCAACGGATCGGGAGAATCGGCGATGTGTTGCAATTCTTGCAGAACAAAGCGTGGAATCATCATCGTACCATCAATGAACCCGGTGCGCGAAATATCGGCGATGCGTCCATCAATGATGACACTCGTATCGAGCAACACCACGCGTTCGGTAGCGGCGCGTGCAAGTCCTTCGCGTCCCAGGCGACCACCCAACAACGCGAAGAAATCGCGCTCGCGCATCATCATCACCCACGCACCCAGATAGCCAAACACGATGAGCGAGATGAACGGGAGAATCGAACCGAACGGCGCGGGGAGAAACGAAAGTGGAAACGCGGAGAGCGCGGCGATGATCAAACCAATCATCAAGCCGATGGTCGCCGCAAAAAGTTGTTGCGCGGGTATCTGTCGAATCGTCCGACGCGCCCACGCGTACGGACGCACGGTAATCCAGGGCGTAATGATCAGACCGAGCGCGGCACCTGCCAGCGTTAAAACGATGATGTAGCGAATCGCATCGCCGCTATCTCCTGTGAGCACAACGCCAAGACGCCAGCCGAGCGCGGCAAAGACGAACATTCCGACGAGGCGGAGGAGAAATTCGACACTCATTTTTTTATCCCTCCTCCTGGTCGCCTGAAAAAGACGAGTGCGCTGTGGAGGCACACTCGTTCGAGGATGAAAAAAGATAAAAAATTTACAATTGCAAAAACAAACCTCAAACGTCTCGGTGAAACGCGGTGCGTCACTCCACGAGCATAGAACGATCTCGCTTGGCAACCAGGACTAGATTTGTAGTTATCTTAACACAGGACAAGGTAAATGTCAACGCAATCGTTCTGCGCCGCTCACGGCTGGTGCAAAGTCGGCGTTGGCGACTGGAGAGACGCGTCGGCGACGCGTCTGTACTCGCCGCGACAAAGACCCGAAGCCCGCCCTTCGGCGGGCTCAGGGCAGGCTCTTCGCGGGCTATTGTCAGCCGACGCAGGTCGGCTTCGGGTGATTGTCAGAGTGAATTTATTCGCCTGTCAATAGAC
>JAOACU010000567.1 GCA_026417715.1 Anaerolineae bacterium
CATGCCTACAGAGCGGTATGGCCTCGGTGCGGCCCCACTCGCAGACGGGAGGGGGATAGCCATAGGAGGGTGGAACGCCAACGGCTTCTCAAGCGCGAACCAAATCTACAACCCCAACACCAACACCTGACGCTATATCTTCGGCGATAGGGATTTATCGCGGAACCTTCACAACAGACGGACGCCCAGAATGGAAAAACAAACTTTTCAACGTTATACTTGTATTCTTGAATGAAAGTAGTGGATTGTTATCCGTGAATGAACTTGATCTATATGCTGGTCAGGTCATTACCGTTCAGTTGATAACACAATCCCAAGTAGTATTCACTTTCAGAGACAGGTCGGCTGCTCAGGATGAAATCAAAGTGACGCTTGATAGAAAAGGCGAAACACTTGTAGGGTCTTGGAGATACACTAACCCTGCTTACAGAGCGACTGGTGTGATCAATGTGTCAAAGGTCAAATAGACAAACATGGTGTTAGTTTGGAAACTAGTGTTCCTCTCTGTGAAGAGAAGCAATCCTATGGTTATGGTGTTCTTGGAAACTAGCGCGATCGGTTAGTAATACGGAGAAGTGCGATGACAATCGAAGCGACGATTCAAGCCCCTGTGCAAGTGGAATCAACCCCAAAAATCACCTACGAGGAATTTTTGGCGCGCGCCGATGAAGACGCGCACGTCGAATGGGTCAACGGGGAGGTCATTGTCCAGATGACAGCGAAACCTTTACATCAAGACGTTCTCAACTTTCTCAATCACTTGTTGGATACCTTTGTGCGATTCTTTGGTCTAGGCAAGGTGTTCACCGCGCCGATGCAGATGAAAGCCACACCGCAAGGTCCTGGACGTGAACCCGACCTCCTCTTTGTGGCGCGCGCCCATCTTGACCGCGTGCTGGAAACGCACTTGGACGGTCCCGCCGATTTGGTGGTCGAGATTGTTTCGGATGAAAGTGTGAGTCGCGATCTGGATGAAAAATTCGTCGAGTATCAAGAAGCCGGCATCGCTGAGTACTGGATCATTGACCCGCGCCCGCGCCGCAAACGTGCGTGGTTCTATCGTCTGGACGAACGCGGACAATATCAACCCGTGCCACTTACACCCGACGGAGTGTATCGCTCGACGGTGGTGCCGGGCTTTTGGCTTAACGTCAATTGGCTGTGGGGCGATGAACTTCCTGATCCGCTGACCACGTTTGCCGAAATCGTTGGCTTTAGCGATGAAATGAAAAACGCGCTACGCGCGCTCAAGGAGCAAGCACGCTAGATGTACATCCTCGTTACTAACGACGACGGCATAGATGCGCCGGGTCTGTTTGCACTCAAACGAGCAATCGAACGTATCGGTCAAGTAAAAGTTCTAGCACCCGACCGCAATTGGAGCGCGGCGGGTCATACCAAAACAATGTCCAAGCCACTGCGCGTCAACGCTGTGACGTTTTGCGATGGCTCCACAGCGTACTCGACCGATGGCGCACCGACCGATTGTGTTGCCCTCGCGATGTTGGGCTTGTTCGATGCAAGACCCGCGCTCGTGGTAAGCGGCATCAATCCTGGTAGCAATATGGCGCAC
>JAOACU010000568.1 GCA_026417715.1 Anaerolineae bacterium
GTAATGCTGGTAAGGCAATCTGTCACGCTGAGCGCAGCGAAGCGTCTCGCCAAGTCATTTGAGAGATTCTTCGGCGCGAAAAACGCGCCTCAGAATGACACTCTCAGCATTACTTTTTGATCACTACCCTTAAGCAATGTTATGAAACTGCAACTGATATTACACAGGGGTAGGACAAGTTTCAAACTCGTCCTACCCCTGCGTAAAATCAGTACTGTGCACAACGGTTCTAATCCACCCACACCTGTTTTGGACGATGTGAAAGCGACTCTGGTCCATAGCGGCGCACAATCAGGATGAACGCCACGATCACCGCCGCTGTGACCGCCGCTGACACTGCGCCGTCGCCACCTGCCACGACGGCATTGTACGAGCCATGCCACAGAATGGTGGCGAACACACTTCCGCCCGTGCTGTTGTATAGCCAAGTCAGCACCATTGCCCCAGCGACGATACCGACCACGAACGCCAACACAGAAAACAACGCGAGTTCATAGTTGTAGAAAAAAGCCGGAGCGTGCCAGCCCGCCCACAACAGCCCCACAATCAACGAAGCGTCGCGCGCACTGTAACGTGCTTGCAAGCGCGGCAGAGCAAAGCCGCGCCAGCCCGTCTCTTCACCCAGACCAGAGATGAGCACCCACGCCAACCAGCCCGCCACGCCATTCACTCCCGGCAATTCGGCGATCTGACCCAAGCCGCTCGCCGCTTGCCACGTTCCAGTGATCAGACCCATCATCAGGACAACGATGCCAAACACTGCCAACGGGCTGAGCGATGCCACCAGCCAGCCCCAACCGATGCGCCAGCGCGCCACCCGAGCGAGCAACTCGCGCACTCCTACGCCGCCACTCATCCACGCCGTGACGATGAACGCCGCCAACAAAGGACCATAGCCCGCCGCTAGGTGCAGCCAGTTCGGTATGCCACTCAGCCAGCCCTGTCCTTGTAACGCCAACGGAACATAAGCACACCAACTGAGGAGGTAAGCCATACCAAAGTAAACAGCGGTTGCTCTGCTCATTTTTCCTCCAGATTGCTCATCCACTCGACTATCTCTGTTGCCAGAGAAAATTCAAGAGCAGATACCCATACAGAACGGCTAAATTTAATCGTTGGAACAATCCTGTATATTGGAATATCCCAGTCGCGTGGTTCCCCAAGACAAGAAAGACTGCCGAGAAAAATATCACGGTGAGAAACAAGACGACATTCAGGACTTTGAGTTGGGCAAATTCATCTATCCACACAGCCCACAGCGGATTCAGAATCAAAAACAGAAAACCAATCCCAGAGGCAATCCCGTGAATTTTGCCGGACAGGGTTTCTTCGACACCGATGGGGTCTGCAGGAAAAATGCCCGCCAGGATGGTGCCAATCCCGAAGAGGACGATTCCAAGCAGGAACAAGATGTGGCTCCATCGGATTTCCTGAAACGAAAACGCCTGGCCTACGGCAAACACAAGCAACAAACTGCCGACGACGATGAACGCGGTGGATTGGTACTTTTGTACCGGACTGTCTGGCGCGCCCAATGCGCTGATGGTATCGCGCAAATGACTGTATCCAGGAT
>JAOACU010000569.1 GCA_026417715.1 Anaerolineae bacterium
ATTTTGGAGACTTTGCTATATCCATAGGATTGCTTAAGCGACGTGAAAATGGATTTTTAGCTTTTCTAGGTTCGGTATATAATCCACTCAAAGATATTTTGACCTGCTTCCAGCACTTTCGGAATGACGGCGTCAACGTCAGAGACCGATACTGTTGGTGTTCCTTCGGAAGAACTGAAACTTGAGTATGCTCTCTCAAAAATCAGTTGGCATACCAATTGTGTGAATAGCGGGTGCCGTGCTGTAAGCGCGAGTATACGCGTAACAGCATCGTTCGTGAATCGAAGTGTACCTTCATGTTCAGCTTGTCGCACCAATGCTCTGGCAGCCTCCTCGTCCAAAACGGAGATTCGATGGTAACGAGATGCTTTGAATGTTGCCTTGAATTCTATCCCAAGGTCTTCCGCTTTTCGTCCTATAGCGAATACAAACCCAACTCTTGATTCGTTTGCCATCAGACTCCGTAGATAGGGAAAGAAAAGACGAGCGGAGGCATTGGGTGAGAGTTGTTCCTCTTGACCTATTTCCAAGACATCAAACTCATCAAATAACAAAACCAACCGTTTGTCCCCTAACTTGGTGTAGACGGTTGACAGGAAATTAGCGCGAAACCAGTACCCCTCATCATCAAAATCCTTACGTGAGGGATAGGGAAGTTCTAGTTCTTGTGCAATCTTCACGGCAAGTTCATACAACACTTCGGCAAGTGACTTGCGCGCGCAGTCCATCAAATCGAAATAAACAGAGATAAAGGGGGGAGAGGGGAGGCGCAAGCGAAGGTTCAGCAGAATCGAAGTCTTGCCGATGCGCCGCTGACCAAAGAGGACAACGGAATTCTGGTCAGGCGACGACAGTACGGTTTCAACGAGACGGAACACATCCTCGCGGCCAAAGAAGCCGCGCGAGTCGTTCAGCGCTTTGCCAGCAATGTACGGATTGCGGGGTAGCGTGGGCATTTCTGTCTACTCCGTTTCGCTACGAATGCGAATGTGATCTTCTTCAATCCACAATTTCCCTATAACGAATTCACGATCAAGTAGGGGCGCGAATTTCTTAACAAACGCAAGAGCGGAAGGCGGATAGGCACGCAGGTTGCTAAAATCCAAGATGACTTCTTCAGGCAAGTTCTCGTCCACGTTGAATTTCACGCTACTATCTCCATTGGAATTGCGCGCTCGTGGGCTAGTTCGGATGCATACGCCAATGCGGCTTGAATGTCCTCGCGCGTTAGCGTGGGATAACTCTTGAGAATTTCTGCTTCGCTGATGCCTGCCGCCAAATTATCCAGAATGACCGAGACCATAATTCGCGTGCCTTTGATGCACGCTTTGCCGTGACAGATGTTAGGGTTAATGCTGATGCGTTCGAGTAGATTCATTGGTGCCTCCGTATCCATCTTTATTTTACCATTATTCCCCAAAAATCAAAAGACCTGTCAGGTTTTCAAAACCCGACAGGTCTTTGCTTCACTGCAACTTGAACCACTTGGTTCCTGTAGAGTTAGAGATTAGAGATTAGTGATTAGTGATTGGAGATTAGAGAATCACTAATCACTGATC
>JAOACU010000570.1 GCA_026417715.1 Anaerolineae bacterium
GATTGAGATCGTGCGAAACGATCAGCACTGCCAAGCCACGTTCGCGCGCCAGTCGCCGCACCAGTTCCATCACTTCGATTTGATGCTTGATGTCGAGATGCGCGGTTGGTTCATCGAGCAAGAGAATTTGCGGCTCTTGCGCGAGCGCGCGCGCAATCACGACACGCTGACGTTCGCCACCTGAAAGATGATTGACCAACCGATCCGCGAGTGGCCACGTTTGCGTCGCTTCCATCGCGGCGCGTGCGATTTCACGATCGCGCGCGCTTTCGTTTTGCCACCACGCCAGGTGTGGCACACGCCCCATCATCACGATTTCAAACGCGGTAAAACCCGGCGGCAACTCGGTCGCTTGCGACACGACGGCGATACGTTGTGCGATTTGACGCGCGCTCAGCGATGCGAGTTCGCGCCCATCGAGCCACACGCGTCCGCGTTGCGGTACGAGTGTGTGGCACAGACACTTGACCAACGTGGACTTGCCCGATCCGTTCGGACCGATAACGCCAACAAGTTCGCCGGGCTGAATCGCGAGATCAATCTCATTCAAGACCGTCTGTTCGCGATATGCAAACGTGATGTGTTCAGCACGCAATTGCAGGGTGTTCATAACAACGCCTCCTTGCGTCGGCGCAAGAGATACAAAAAGAACGGTGCGCCGCAAAACGCGGTGATGATGCCAACCGGCAACTCACTCGGCGCGAGGAGTGTGCGCGCAAACGTATCGGCAATGATGAGGAACGTTGCGCCCAACAGCGCGGACATCGGCAAGAGGAAAGCGATGATCGGGTCCCCATACCAAGCGAACCGCGTGCGGCACAATCAAACCGACAAAGCCGATGATGCCACTCACCGCGACTGCCGCTGCAGTGATGAGCGATGCCGCCGCGACAAGCAACATCGTCACGCGTTCGACTGGGATGCCGAGTTGTTGCGCTTCGGTATCGCCTAACTGCAACACATTCAACACGCGCGCGTTCAGGTAAACAACGATCCAACCGACGACAAGATACGGTAGCATCACCGCGACGCTTTGCCAACTGCTCAACGCGAAACTGCCCATCGTCCACGCGATAATTTGATGCGTACGAAACGCGCTATCGTTCTTGAACATCAGAAACGAGGTGATGGCAGAAAGAAACGCGCCCAGCGCGACGCCCGCGAGAATCAACGTCGTTGGTGTGGTGCGACCGCCCGCGCGCGCGAGCGCGTAGATGAGCGTCGTCGCGCCAATCGCGCCGATGAACGCAAGCATCGGAATCGCCCCGACGCCAAAGATGATAGCAATCGTCGCACCGAGCGCCGCGCCTGACGATACGCCGATCAAGTACGGATCGGCAAGCGGATTGCGGAGCAGACCCTGATACGTCGCGCCCGAAGTTGCGAGCGCGCCACCTACCAGCGCGGCAAGTGTGATGCGCGGCAGACGAATGTCGAACAGAATTGTCTCCCACGTGGGCGTCCACGTGGCAACGATACGCGCGCCGGGCAGTTTCGATGCAACGATGGGCACGATCACGTCTGTCTCTTATACACATCTC
>JAOACU010000057.1 GCA_026417715.1 Anaerolineae bacterium
CCAACAGACGCGATTTTTGGTACGCCGCCCACACGGCTTTGGAAAGCACCGTGCGTAATGAACCTTTCTCCATCTGATAAATCGCTTCTGCCGATGTGCCACCGGGCGATGTGACCATATTGCGCAATTCGGCGGGATGCAGACCACTCTTTTCGGCAAAGAGAATCGAGCCGCGCATCGTTTCGATGACAATGTCGTGCGCCACATCGCGCGGGAAACCCAAATGCACAGCGGCGTCAATCAACGCTTCGAGGACAAGGAAAACGTACGTCGGTCCCGTGCCACTCACTGCCGTTGCCATATCGAGATACTTTTCCTCGTCCATAAAAATTTCTTTGCCAAGCGAACGAAAAACCGCGCGCGCGTGTTCAAGTTGCGATTCAGTGACAGTGGGTGTTGCCGTCCACACCGTCAACCCTTCGCCGATTTGCGCTGGCGTGTTCGGCATCGCGCGCACAATCGAGGCGTGCGCGAGTCCTTCGCTCAGCGTGGCGAGTCGTCCACCCGCGATGATCGAGATGACGAGTTGTTCGGGACGAAACTGCCCCTTGAGTTCATCGAGCACGCGCGCGAGCACCTGCGGCTTGATCGCCAAGACGACAATCTCACTCGCGCGCGCGGCGTGACGATTATCGCCAGTGACGTGAATCGCATAGCGCGCGGCAAGTTCTGCGCGACGCTTCTCGCGCGGCTCGCTCACAGTGATACGTTCGGGTGTGATGACTTGGCGATTCAACAAACCCGAAATCATCGCCTCTGCCATCACCCCACCGCCGATGAAGGAAATGGAAGAAAACATTGTGTCCCCCTTGATGACGGATGACGGAAGACGGATGACGGAAGACGGATGACGGACGACGAATGACGGAAGACGGGTGACGGACGACCGTCAATGTCTCAAAAGAAAATAGCGGACGATGTGTCCGCTACGTTGCGTCAAATGAGAATCGGCGTAGGGGCGAGTCGCCGACTCGTCCCTACTTTTGTTGCCACTCCAGCACGCACAACGCGACCAACCCAACGATTGCCGCGAGAGTCAACACTGCGTAGTTGATGACCACGTTCCCGTGCGCGCAAATCACGGCGGCGATGCCCAGCGCGCTCGCCACAAGATACAATCGCACGACTGCCGCGCGGCGCGTCAACCCGCGCGCGACCAAACGATGCGATGTGTGATCGGTGCCCGGCGTCGTGAGTGGATTCACGCCGCGTCGCAAACGCGAAATCACAACGAGTGTCGTGTCGAAAATCGGTACGCCGAGCACGAGAATCGGAATGAACCACGTGGCGATGACGGGCAAGTGCAAAAAGCGCAGTTTGATACCGACGGCGGCAAGGAGAAAGCCGAGAAATAAACTGCCCGCATCGCCCATAAAAATTCGCGCGGGGTTAAAGTTGTACACCAAAAAACCGAGTGCCGCGCCAAGCAACGCCGCGCTCAACATCGCCACCAGATATTGCCCGTTCAGCGCGGCAATCAGCAAAAAGAATCCCGCCGCAATCGCCGCGACGCCACCCGAAAGGCCATCCATATTGTCGAGCAAGTTCAGCGCGTTGGTGATGCCCACCACCCACAGCACTGTAATCGCGATGTTGAGTGGCGCGTAGGGAAATAATTCGACGCTGACGCCCGTGAGCACTAGAATCAACGCCCCCGCAATTTGCCCGATGAGTTTCCACGACGCGGCAAGTCCCACGCGATCGTCCCACAGCCCCAAGAACGACACCCACGTTGCGCCAACGAGGATGCTGATCATTTGCGATACGTAGAAACGATCCGCAAACAAAATCAGCGCGACGATGAACGCGCCGTACATTGCCACACCGCCCAAACGCGGCATCGGCGTCGCGTGAATCTTGCGCGCATTTGGACGATCCACCACATCCGCGCGCAGTGCGATGAGACGCGCGAGTGGTGTCGCGCCCAGCGCAAAGACAAGCGCGGTAGCAAAGATCAAAACGAGTGTCGTCATCGTTAGACTGTAGGGACGAGTCGCCGACTCGCCCCTACGCGTTCTTTACAAGAGTTCGATTAACTCATCACGAGTCATCTCGCAGTCGTGCAGAATCTTGGACATTAGTCCTGGTCCGATTGTTTCTCCGCGGTGAACGGGGACGACCGTACATCGTCCATCAGGGTGTCGTAAAAAGTGATGACTTCCCTTGATACGGATTACCTCAAAACCCGCCTTGCGTAACGCGGCAATCACGTCTTGTCCTCTGACGCGTGGCAGTTTTGTCATGCTTCAACCCAGATTCTTTGAACACCCACAAATTCCTGAGGGGAGATTGTTTCGCCTTCAACTTCCAGACATAACTCAATCGCTTCTCGAATACGTTTCATCAACGTATCTAGCGATTTGGCTTGGGTATGACAGCCACGCAATTCAGGGACGGTGGCTACATAGTAGCCTTCTGCATCGCGTTCGATAACAACATTAAAGACTCTGGTCATTTTTTCTTTGCTCCATTGTTCGCTTGCCATAGCAAAACTTACTTGGCAAACGTATCTACCCACGCCTGCAACATCGCCTTGTCTGCTTGTGGCGCGAGCGCGAGTGCGGCTTGCGCGGCTTGCCGTGCCGCCTCGAATCGTTGCATCTTGTAGGCATCGAGCGCGGCGAGAAGATTTTGCCACATTGGTTTGTCGCTATCGGGTGCGAGTGCTGCCGCTTGCACAATCGCGTTCGCGGCATCTTCGGTACGATTCGTTTGCAAACTCAACAGCGCGATGTTTTTCTGCGCATCGTAATCTTGCGGTACAAGACGCGCAAGGGCTTGGTATTCGGGCAACGCAAATTCGGGTTGACCGCGCGCCTTCCACGTTTGCGCCAGCGCGCGCCGCGCGGCAATGTCGTTCGGCGATTTGCGCACCGCTTCGATTTGCTTCTGCAACGTCAACAGTTGATTGTAGAAATCCTGAAAGCGTTGAAAATCAGGAGTGCGTTGTGGTGAGAGTAAATCGAGCAGACCGCGCATTGCGACGACTGCCGCATCAATCTGCCCCGTCTCCGACAAAAAGTTGACGAGCGCGAGTCGTACCATCACATCATTCGGCGCGATTTGGACCGCGCGTTCGAGTGCGCGCCGCGCGGCATCGAGTTGATTCGCGCGCTTGTACAAATCAGCCAGCGCGATGTGCGGGAACGTGGCGCGCGTGTGCCGCGCGCTAGCGGCTCGGAACGCTTCCACCGCGCGCGACCAATACGCGGGCTGGGCAAGAATCTGCATCGCGTTCGCGTTCGGTGCGCCGTTCGGTTCGGCAAGCGGGTTCGGATCGCCGGGAATCGCGCGCAAATAATTTTCGGCGGCGCGCGCCGTATCGCCTTTGATGCGATAGTACTCGCCCAGCAAAAAGTACGTTTGCGCGTACTGGTCGTCAATCGTCAACGATTTTTCCAACAACGCGCGCGCGCGTTCCCAATCGCCACTTTGCGAGTAGGTTTGACTCCACTCGTTGTAGAGATACGCTGTGTTTGGACTGAGGCGCGTTGCCATTTGATAGTACTCGGACGATTTGGCATAGCGCGCGGCTTTTTCGTTGGGATCAGTGACCATCGCCGCGACGATGCGATTCATTCGCGCGAGATTCGCCGCGTGATCGGTGTTGAGTGGATTGAGTTGTTGCGCGAGGAGCAAAATCTTTTCGGTGGTGGCGATGCGCGCCGCGCGTTGTGATGCATCGCTCGTCGCGCGCGCCGATTCGAGATACGCGCGTCCCAAAAAGAGTGCGTAAAAATCTTGCGTCGGTTGCAGAGCGAGCGCGCGTTGATACGCTTCGATGCTGTTGTTCCACGCGCCCATTGCATCGTAATTCAGTCCGGCTTTGTAGTGAATATCGGCGGCGACGCTGGCATAGTTGGTGAGATAAATCAGCGCGGGCAATGCCACGAGCAAAATCGGTGTGACGATGGCGCCGCGCGCGCTTGCCCAACGCGTGGGGCGCGGCGTGACATCCACCCACAGACCGAACGCGACCGCCGCGATGAAAATGAACAACGCGGCATAGTACCAACCGAGCAAGGTGACCAGATTCGCTGTGAGATCGCCAACTTGCGTAATCAGACGCGTTTGCAACAAAACGAACCACAACCACGCGGTCAACGAGAGGATGATGAACAAGGCGATTTCGTACATCAAAATTTCGCGCGACGGACGCGTGGCGTACTCTTCGCCTAAACCGATGAGTCCTGCCATCAACCACGTGAGTCCGAACAACAGCGCGATGCCGTACGATGCTTGTCCATCCTTGACAAAGAGCGCGTGATACACCAATTCGAGCGAGTTGGGCGTGCCCGCAAGATTGGTAATGAATTCGTACGCGAGAGTGACCGCGATGAGCGTCAGTATCGCTGTCCACGCAACCACTGGCACCGGCGATGCTTCGACCGGTTGCGCGCTTGATTCGTTCGCGCGGCGTCGCTTGCGTCGCGCGGAACGCGTCGGTGTTTCGACGGTGACGTGCGCGGGAGTTGAGGTCGTCGCGAGTTTGTTCGTTCCCAAAATCACAAGGAGCGCGAGGTAGAACCAAAAGTATGTGCGTGTGGCAACAATCGCAATGCCAAAGTGAATTTCGATAAAGTGACCGATGAGCGCGGCAAGGAGTGCGGACAACCACAGCGCGCGCGCGGCATCGGCATTCGGCGCGGTCACATCGGCGCGGCGTAATGCCATCGCGACGAGAAAGACAAAGAACCCGACGATCATTCCGAACGGTAGCGCGACGCCAACGAAATGCCAGCCGCGCCACACACCGAACACCAGCGACATCAGCGCGCCGCCCGCAAGCCACAACGCGATGAACGCATTGCGTTCGGACGATGTGCGCACAAAGCCCAGCCACTTGAGCCCAAAGTAAAACATCGTCGCAAAGAGCAAGATGTACGCGCCAAAGCCGATGAGACCGGTCATCACGAGCGCGTCGAACGTTTCGTTGTGCGAACGATCGGGCGAGGCGTTGCGCGCTTCGAGGCGACCCAGTTCGGGCGGGTAGAATGGGTTGAACGCGACGTACATCGCTTCGGGTCCGTAGCCGATGAGCGGACGAATGACGTTGAACGCGTCATCGCCCGTTGTCGGTGACCACAGAGGTTGGTGTGGCAACACGAGTTGCAACGCGCCTTGCCAAATCAATTCGCGCACGCGCCCTGTGCCGGTTTCGGTCTCAAAGACGCGTCCCAAGCGACCGACGTACGGCAATTGCTTGAGCGGTTCGAGTGGTGACGCGGGCAAGTTGAACACGACGAGGAACGCGCTGGCGATGATGGCAAGCGCAATCGCGCCGAGCATCACGCGTCGCGCGCCGCGCGCCAGCGCGTACAACACGATGAACGTGAACAAGCCACCCGCGAGACCAAGCCAAGGTCCGCGACTTTGGGTGAAGAAGAGCGCAACGGTGAGCGTCGCGAGGAGAATCGTGTACGTGGCAAGCAACAGCAAATCGCGCACACTCTTCTTGGTAACGAGTGCGAATCCAAGTGCTACGCCCAAGCCCACGAGCGCGAGCATCGTGCCGAGTGTGAAATCGAATAGCCACGCGAGAATCAACGCGCCGAGCGCGCTAGTGCTGAGCGCGCGCGGCACGAGTGGCGCGCGCACATCGCGCGTGACGCGCGCGAGCGTTTCCAGCCACCGCGCTAGCGCGAGCGGAAAGACCATTATCAGGTACGCCGCGACGAAAATCGAATTGCCCATATGCGCGGCAATGCGCTCGACGGTATCGCCACCCCAAGGCAACGGATCGAGTCGAAAACGTTGCAACAGTCCGTAGAACGCAATCGGAAAACTGACCGTGAGAATCGTGTTGACCGCGCGATCGAGTTGCGCGCGTGTGCGGAGTGTGCTCGCGGCGATGACCGAGATGACGATGTACGAAAACGTCGAGTACGTGCCTTGCAAGCGTTGATACGAACCCCACAGACTGATGCTGGGCACGACGGAAAAAATCGTAGCGATGGTGTACACGATGACGAGCACGGCAACGGGCAGAGTGAACGGATTGTCGCGCACGAGCGCGCGCAGCGCGTCGCCGATCTTTGCGCGCGCCGATTCGTTGTGCGTCGCGCGCCAGTTGGTTTCGATGAACTTGACCAGCCACGCGCCTGCCATCACCAGCGCAATCGAACGCACGAGGGTTGCTTTGTCGGGTTCAAAGACGCGGCTCGAATAGATGTTGAAGAACAGCGGCGCAACAACGAGCGCGGCAAGCCAACCGGCTTCGAGGAGTTTATCGCAGTAGAGGGAAAGACGCGTTGTCATCGAGGCGCATCATACTCCAAGTGGGAGTAAAAATCAAATCGCTTTTGGGGGAGAGATTATAGACCTCACAGGTCTCCAAGACCTGTGAGGTCTGAACAAACCCTTTACGGTTTTCTACCAATGAATGAACGAATAAACGAATAAACGAATCAACGATTGGTTAGATTCTGGCTTTGCGCATTTCTGCGCGCAAGCGTCCGAGTGGCACATCGGGGGCGAGATCAACGAATTGCATCGGTGCAACGAGAAGCGGATGCACGGCTTGGAGCGCGCGATACATTGCTTGCGCAGTGTGCCGATAATCGGGATGACCTTGCGGCGCGGAGCGCAATTCGATGAGATGATACGCCTCGCGCAAATTCAAACGTAGATTGTAGCGCACGCGAAAACCAAACGGCACAACGTATTGCGCCTCGAACGGCATCGTGCGGGCGATGTGTTCGTACAACGCGGCGGCGCGTTCCATTGCTTGCACGTATGCCGCGCGAATTTCGGGCACGCGCGCCACGTCATCGTTGACGGTGTAGCCGTGCGTTGTCGTGAACATCTGTCGCTCGGCGGTAACGATGCGATGACGTTGTAAATCGCGATACTCGCCGATGTTGAGCAACAAGTCGAACTCGTAGGTCGCGTGCTCGAAGGCGCGCCCCGGCTTGTGCCGCCGATTTTTGCGTTCACCGACGTACGCGTTGATGATGCGCGCATGTTCCTCTGCACTCAACGCGCGCACACGATTCAGAATTTCGGTCTTGGGCAAATCGGACGCGGGATACAAAATCGCGGCAACCACGCGCTCCACCGCATCCGCGTCGTAATGCACTAGCGTTACCTTTTCCTGCGTCCCTTCGCTTCGCTCAGGGCAAGTCTCCGTCCTCCGTCCTTCGTCCTCCGTCCTCCGCCCTCCGTCCTCCGCCAAGAACGCGCGCGCCAACTCGCGCTCGTGCTCACGCATTGCGCGCAAAAATTCTTGAAACGCTTTGCCCTTGTCATCGTTCGCGCGTTTCACAAAAGGTCCGATGACTTGGGCGAGTTCATAGTGCGCGGCGTGCGCAATCGTTTGGATTTCTTCGAGCGGGTCAGCATAGAGACGAATCAGAAGATACTCGAGCGCGCGGCCGTTGCCCCACACGCCCACATTCGTCAGCGTTGCCATCGGCAAAAAGCATCGCAACGCGTCGCAGGCGCGCGCGCGCAACGCGTGGCGATACGCGGTGTGTGCGCTCTTTAAAAAATCGTCATCGCGAATTTCCGAATAGCGCAACACGTTGCCCGTTTGCGCGTCCTCGAATTCGAGTGCGGTGATCGGATACACGTGCGCGAGATGTTCGATCATTCGCGGCAGGTGTTGCGCGTACGCATCGAACAACGCATCGAGAGTAGCAACGTAATCGTCGCCCAAGGACGATGCCAAAATCTTGCGCGGGCGATAGTAGCGATACTGTCCGTTGACCTTGTCATCGAAAGGCACATAGCGCGAGGATTTTTCGAGATACGAGATGCCGATGCGTCCGTACTCGATGGCTTTGGCAGCGATCTGCGAAACGTCTTGACAGGCGAGGTGCGCGCCGCCCAATTCGCCCACCGAATCGTCACCGTAATCGGCGAGGATGCGGCGATAGAAATCTTCGGCGCGCGTCGTGTCCACGCTGGGCGCGTGCGCAACGATGCCCAAATCGTGACGCGGCAAAAATTCATCGAGGAACAAACGGCGCACTCCTTTTGCGGTACGACTGTAACGCGAAAAGAGCGCGCCTTTGATCACTTCGGGAAGATTTTTGAGCGCGACGACGGAACGCGTGGTGTTGGTGAAAAACGGTTCGATACGTCGCGCTTCGTCGGGCGATAAAATTTCGCTAGAGGGAGTCAAGTGCGCGGCGAAATCGTCAGCCCGCATCGTCTCTTGCTTCATTGCGAAATTTGTTGTTCGATCAGTCGCCGCGCGCGCGTGGATACGCGCGTGAATTCAACCGCGATATGATAGAACTTGTCCTCTTTGGTGACGCGCGTGACGCGCACATCGGCTTGGGCGATGCGATTGTTGTCGAGCAGGAATTCGATGGAGAGTGGCTCACCCACTTTGAATTCGTCTGGTGATTCCAACAGTGCTCCGACGGTACTCAAATTGAGAGTACGCACAAAACCCGTGTGCAGTTCTTGATTCGCGTTCAAGTAGCGAAAAGCGGTCAAGAGTTTCACACTTTTGCGTTTGGCTTTGCGGCGTTCGGTAGTCTTGGAGCGCGAGGCGGCAGTTACTTTTTTGAGAATACTCGGAGCCATAGTCTTTCCTCACCAGAGATATTAACCAATGGTGCTAGTTGTTCCCACATTTTCTATCTTCCGAAGACTCGCGTCAACGAATCTACAACGAGTAAACGAATGGACGGCGCAATTCGTTTATTCGTTGCGCATTCGTTGAGGCGATTTCTAAATCATTTGCTCACTAGCACCATTGGTTATTAACCGATCGTGCGCGTGGTCATTTTGAACGACCGCAGAGAGCGCAGGATCGCTCAAATTACTTTGCGGGTGAGTTCTATTCGTCGAACAAGAACACGGGTTCTTGATAAAAACGCACCTGACGTTCGCGCATCTTGGTTTTCATCCATACATCCAGCCACGCGTTTTTCTGTGCCAGTGATTCATCGCTACGGAGCAGATCAAGTGGGATGTTGATGCGCATCGCGCGACCGGGAATGATGTGCCGTGTGATGCCCGTCGGCAACTTGCTTCCGTTGAGCGCAAGATGGCGGATTTCGTCTGGACGATAGCACGGAAAAATCATCAACGCACTCACGCGCGCGTGTTCAGCCAGCAAACGTTCCAAGTTGGTGTGCGCCACACGATACATTTCACCGCGCCCTTCGTACGCCGCGACGACTTGATTCAGCACGCGCGTTTGTTCCGTCAGCGAAGTGCCCGCGATGCGCAGACTGTAAACAGTGCCATCGCTCAAGACGAGCGTGCCGATACTCGCGCGTTGGGCAAGCGCGATGTGGGCTTCTTCCCACCGTAGCGGCTCGATGTGCAAATCCGAGATGCGGCGCAGGGTCGCGAAAAATTCATCGAGCGGTAAATCAATCAAAAGATGATTCCACGTTTCGAGTTTCAAGCCCGGTGCTTCATACTCGACGATTTGCACGACCGCGTCGCGACAACCGATACGTTGTAGTGCGGTGATGCGCGTGGCGCCATCGAGCAAGATATAGCGCGACTCGAATTCCACGACGATAGGAGGATTTTTGAGGAGTTGATCCTCTTGCAGACGCGCGATCAAGCGTTCAACGCGCTGTTGTTCAATGTGCTCGTGTAGCAACACATCGCGCAGCGATACCACACGCAGTTTCACTTCGAGCGGCTGTGGGCGTGTTGCAATGGCATTATAGACCAAGTGGCTAGATGCGTCAATACCCAAAGTGTGAGGCGCCATTGCCTCACGCGATTTAGAGTTCGACCCGAGGGAGTTGTGCCATTGCTTGGGCAATCGCTTCTTGAGGATATTCGTAATCCGCAAGTTTCCCTTGAAGGTAAGCATCGTAACCCCCTAGATCGAAATGTCCGTGCCCACTTAGGTTGAACGCGATGACGCGCTTTTCGCCGCGCTCTTTGCAACGTAACGCCTCGTCAATCGCCACGCGAACCGCGTGTGCCGATTCGGGCGCAGGCACGATGCCTTCGGCGCGCGCGAATTGCACACCGGCTTCAAAGATGGCATTCTGCGGTACGGCGACGGCTTCGATCAGTCCTTGATTGTACAACAACGAGATGATGGGCGCCATCCCGTGATAGCGCAAGCCGCCTGCGTGAATCGAAGGTGGAATGAACGTTGCGCCTAGTGTGTACATCTTGACGATTGGCGCGAGTTTTGCCGTATCGCCGTAATCGAACGCATACGCGCCGCGCGTCATCGAAGGCGCGGCGGTTGGTTCGACGGCGATGATGCGCGTGTTTTTCTTTTGCACGATTTTGTCGCGCACGAACGGCAACACAAACCCACCAAAATTCGATCCGCCACCGACACAGCCAATCAGAATGTCGGGTTCGACGCCGGCTTTTTCAAATTGCTTTTGCGCTTCCAAACCGATAATCGTCTGGTGCATCAAAACGTGATTCAGTACCGAGCCGAGCGAGTACTTGGTGTACGGTTGATGCGTGGCGGCGTCTTCAACCGCTTCGCTGATCGCGAGACCGAGTGAGCCGGTGCAGTTGGGATCGGCAGCAAGCGTCGCCGCGCCGGTCTGCGTGTCGGGTGAAGGTGACGGCACAACGCGCGCGCCGTACGTTTCCATCAAGATTCGACGATACGGTTTTTGTTCGTACGAAATCTTGACCATATACACCTTGCACTCGATCCCGAACAAGTTGCACGCGAAGGAGAGCGCAGTGCCCCATTGTCCTGCGCCGGTTTCGGTGGTGATGCGCCGCGTGCCTTCGAGTTTGTTAAAGTACACCTGCGCGATTGCCGTGTTGAGTTTGTGCGAGCCGACCGGTGAGACACCTTCGTACTTAAAGTAGATTTGTGCTGGCGTGTCGAGCATCTTTTCCAATCGCCGCGCGCGAATCAGCGGCGAAGGGCGATAGAGTTTGTACACATCGAGCACGGGTTCAGGAATTTCGACATAGCGTTCTTGCGTGACCTCTTGCTTGATGAGTTCCATCGGGAACAACACTGCAAGGTCTTGCGGTCCCACCGGTTTGCCAGTGACAGGATGAATCACTGGTGGCAGGGGTTGTCCCAAATCGGCTTGGATGTTGTACCAAACCTTGGGCATTTCGGTTTCATCAAGTAAAAATTTGGTGCGTTCCATTGTGAGTTTCTCCTTGGTTTAGTTTTGTCGAGTAGGATAGTGCTGTGTTCTCTTCAGGTCATCGTTACCTCCATTCCAGATTGCAGATTGCAGATTGCAGATTTTCAATCTGCAATCTCCAATCTCTAATCTCCAATTTCTAATCTCTAATCTCCAATCTCAAATCATCTTGCCCAATCCCATCGCCTCGCGTGCTTCGTTCACAGTGGCTTGGGAAATGGGACGGACTTTGGCAGCACCTGCCGCGAGGATTTCGTCCACGAGTTTGGGGCGCGCGGCATAGTAAGCGCGACGTTCACGAATCGGATCGAGGAACGCGTTGAGTGCGGCGGCAAGTTTCTGTTTCACTTCCACATCGCCCACCTTGCCTTGCCGATAGCGCGCCTTGAGGTCTTCCACTTCGGCTTTGTTGGAGTTGAACGCATCGTGGTAAGCAAACACGGGATTGCCTTCGGGTTCGGCGGGAATGTCAGCGCGGATGCGTTTGGGATCGGTGTACATCCCGCGTACTTTTTGCTCAACTGTTTTGGCATCATCACACAAGAAAATCGCGTTGCCGAGTGATTTGGACATTTTGGCTTTGCCGTCGGTGCCGGGTAACGTGGGCACATCGCCGATGAGCGCGGCGGGTTCGGGGAACACTTCGCCGTACAGATAGTTGAAGCGACGTGCGAGTTCGCGCGTGACTTCGACGTGTGATTCTTGATCTTTGCCGACGGGAACGAGATGCGCTTTGAGGTGCAGAATGTCAGCGGCTTGGAGCACGGGGTAGCCCAACAAGCCGTAGGTAGGATTTTCGATGTGTTCGGCGTCCATCACTTCTTTGAGTGTGGGAACGCGATCGAGACGCGAGGTGGTAATGAGCATCGAAAAGAGGAGATGCAATTCGCACACGCTCGGTACATCCGACTGCACGTAAATCGTTGTCTTTTCGGGATCAATGCCTACCGCAAGATAATCGAGCACGAGTTCGCGCGAAAATTCGCGCGTGGCAACGATGTGCGCCTTGTCTTGTTCGCGCGTGAGCGCGTGATAATCAGCGACAACGAGAAACACTTCGTATTCATCTTGTAAACGTACACGATTTGCCAACGTACCGACATAGTGACCCAGATGTAAGGGACCGGTCGGTCGGTCGCCAGTGAGAATGCGTTTTTTCATTTCGTCCTCCTCTGTTTCAGGTTTCAAGTTACAGGTTGCAGGTTTCAAGTTGCAGGTTTTAAGGTTTGTGCTTTCGTCCTTCGTCCTTCGTCTTCTGTCTTCCGTCTTTCGTCCTTCGTCTTCCATCCTCCGTCAACAAAAAACGCTCGTCCCTTGCGATGCCATTGCAC
>JAOACU010000571.1 GCA_026417715.1 Anaerolineae bacterium
GCCGTGCTACATCAACATCGGTGAACGCAGTTATCTTGATGGCGTAGATTTATCGCGAGAAGAATTCTACACCCACCTGCCCACCTATTCGCCCTTGCCTACCACCGCCGCACCCGGCATCGAAATGTTCCGCGAGGCGTATGTGCGGCTTGCACAGGAAGGTGCGACCCAAGTCTTGTCCATTCATTTGGCGTCGAGTCTAAGTGCGCTTTTGAATGTGGCTTTGATTGCCGCGCGCGAGACAACCGAAATCCCGGTAACCGTTTTCGATTCGCGGCAATTATCTTTGGGACTAGGTTTTCAAGCGCTCACTGCCGCGCGTGCGGCAGCGCAAGGATGCTCGGTCGCTGAAATCGTTGCCTTGCTCAACGCTCAAGTGAGACACAAACACATATGTGCAGTTCTCGACACACTTGAAAACCTCAGACGCAGTGGGCGTGTGTCGCGCTTGGTGGCGGAGGTGGGAACCTTACTTCAAGTCAGACCTCTTTTGCACGTTTACAACGGCGAAGTGAGTGCGGAACGGATTCGCACACGCAAAGCGGCAATGGAAAAAATGCTGGAGCAAGTTCAACGATTAGGTCGCTTGGAAGAGATGGCGATTGTCCACGCGCGCGTTCCCGAACGCGCGCAGGAATTGAAAGCGCAAATGCAACAACTCTATCCCGACTTGAACATTTCCATCTGCGAAGAAATTACGCCGATTATCGGGACGCACGTCGGCGTAGGCGCAGTGGGTGTGATTTGTGTCCAAGCCAAATAACGTGAGGAGATTGAGGAATGAACCAAGTTCGATTGGGAGCCACTGATGTATTCGTCCCCGAACTGGGCATTGGCGCTTGGTCGTGGGGCGACACGTTGTTTTGGAGTTACGGCAAAACGCACAATGATCGCGATGTGCGCGCCGCAATTGAAACCGCTCTCGCGCGCGGCATTCACTTTTTCGATACCGCTGAAGTGTACGGCAACGGGCATTCCGAAAGACACCTCGGCGAGTACATCCGCGAGAAGAACGCATCGTTGATTATTGCGACCAAGTTTATGCCGTTCCCATGGCGATTGCGTTACACCAACGTCATCCAAGCCCTGCAACGCAGTCTGCAACGCTTGAATGTGCCGCGCGTAGATTTGTACCAAGTCCATCAACCCTTGCCGCCGATTGCGCCGGAAACGTGGATGAAAGGGATGGCAGAAGCGGTGAATGCCGGGCTGACGCGCGCGGTCGGCGTATCGAATTACAATGCCGCGTGGACACGACGCGCGCATCGTGCGTTGGCAGAACGTGACATTCCACTCGCCTCGAATCAACTCAAGTACAGTTTGCTCGACCGACGCATCGAACGCAATGGGACGCTGCAAACCTGTCGCGAATTGAATGTTACGATCATTGCGTACAGTCCGTTGGAGATGGGGTTGCTCTCTGGCAAATATTCGCCCACCAACGTGCCACCCGGGTTACGCAATCGTCGTTACAGTCGCGAGTATCTCGCCAAGATTCAACCGCACATCGGTTTGTTGCGCGAGATGGGGGGGGCGC
>JAOACU010000572.1 GCA_026417715.1 Anaerolineae bacterium
CGTCAGGGTAAACTCCGCGAAGCGTCTCGCAAAGTGGTTTGAGAGATTCTTCGCTCCCTTCGGTCGCTCAGAATGACAGGGTAACACGACTTTGACAAAGCCCTGAAGATAGTTCATCTACCTATTGACTTTAGCGAATAGGTTGAGTATACTCTTGACTGTCACATTTTTGATGGCTAGGGAGGTGACCAGAGATGTTTTACTTTGACCCACTCTATCTCGTCTTTGCCGCGCCGGCATTACTGCTGGCGATGTTTGCACAGTGGAAGGTCAGTTCCACTTATGACAAGTACACTAAAATTCGCAATGCACGCAATCTCACCGGCATTCAAGCGGCGCAATACTTGCTACGCGCGAACGGTTTGAATCTGAACGTGAATGGCACACCCGGCTATCTGACCGATCACTACGACCCGCGCGACAAGACCTTGTATCTTTCGGAAGGTGTCGCGCATACGCCGTCGGTTGCCGCGTTGGCGATTGTCGCACACGAGGTTGGACACGCGGTTCAGGACGCGCAAGGTTATCTGCCGATGCGCTTGCGCGCGTTTCTCGTTGCGCCCGCCAACATCGGACCTTGGGTCGGCTACATTTTGTTCATTGTGGGTATCATCATCAACGCGTCGGGGTTAGTTTGGCTGGGTATTGCCGCTTTCTCACTCGGCTTGCTTTTTGCGCTGGCGACTTTGCCGGTGGAATTCAATGCCAGTAGTCGCGCTTTGGCGATGCTACGCAACAGCGCGTTGGTTGGTCAAGGTGAAGTGGACGCGGCAAAAGCCGTGTTGACTGCCGCCGCGCTGACGTACGTCGCCGCTGCCGCACAAGCCCTCTCGCAACTGTTGTACTATGTCTTCGTCGCGCTGAACCTGCGCAGTCGCGACGAGTAATGAAATGTTCGATTGCCGATTGACGATTGAATCAATCGGCAATCGAAAATCTCAAATCCAAAATTGCTCGACCTGCTGAACCTTAACAAAAACGACTTGCGCGATTTTGTCGCGTCGCTAGGTGAACCGATGTACCGCGCCGCGCAAATCGAACGATGGATTTATCGCGAACTTGCCACCGATTTTGACGCGATGACCAACCTCCCCGCCGATTTGCGCGCGCGGTTGCGCGCAGTCGCGCGCATCGGCGCGCCGCGCGTGATTGCCGAGTCCGTCTCTGCCGATGCGTTGACGCGCAAAGTGCTGTTCGAGTTGGACGATGGACAAACCATCGAAGCGGTACTGATGCTGTACCCCGATACTGCGCGTCGAACTGTGTGCATCTCCACCCAAGTCGGTTGCCCGATTGGTTGTCCGTTTTGCGCGACGGGACAAGCCGGTTACGTGCGCAATCTCACGGCGGGTGAAATCGTCGCGCAGGTGTTGCACTTTGCACACGCGCTTCGTCCCGATACGCTGACCAACATCGTGATTATGGGAATGGGCGAACCGCTGATGCACTTGGACGTGACATGGCAAGCCATCGAATCGCTGACCGATTCCGCGCGATTCGGACTGGGTGCGCGGCGCATCACGGTTTCGACC
>JAOACU010000573.1 GCA_026417715.1 Anaerolineae bacterium
GCTCCCAATATACCATAGATTGTGTATTCAAGTCAATAAAAAAGTATTACAATTGCATAACAACTGCGTTACAGTTTTATTACTTTTTTATTACTTTGTCTGCAACTCATCTGGTTTGATACCCAGATAGGTCAGCACCATATCTACGGGCCAGTGCCGATGTTCGGCAAACGCGCGTTGCAGATCGGTGAGCGCGCGCACTTTTTCTTCGCGATGACGCGTGAATCGTCCGGGCAAAATCTGTTGCATCAGATAGTTCGATACGCCCGCGTTCGAGCCATCGCTTTTTCGTAGCGCGTCGCGCAGATACTCGCGCAAATATTGACGATATATTTTTTGATCCATCGTAACTCCGATCACCGACGGCAGACCGCCGACTGCCGCAATCACTACTTGAGATTCAGGAAATACCGATGAAAGCGCGTGTCTTGGGTGAGTTCAGGATGGAACGATGTGGCGAGCAGGTTGCCTTGTCGCGCGGCGACAATCGTGCCGTCGTCCAAACGTGCCAGCACCTCAACGCCCTGCCCTACACGTTCGATGAGCGGCGCGCGGATGAAGATCGCGTGGAACGGTGCGCGCGGTTCCAGCACAGGCACATCGAGGTCTGTTTCAAAACTGTCCACTTGACGACCAAATGCGTTACGTTTCACTTTTACATCCATCACGCCGATCAACGGTTGGTCGCGCCCAATGTCTTTGGCGAGAAAGATCATTCCCGCGCACGTGCCCCACACGGGTTTGCCCGCCACGCACATCGCGCGAATCGGCTCGATCAAACCGTACGTGACCGCAAGTTTGCCAAACGTCGTACTTTCACCCCCAGGAATGATCAAGCCGTCGAGATCGTTCAACTGTTCGGGCTTGCGAATCTCGACTGCCTCCACACCGAGCGAACGCAAAACTTTGATATGTTCGATGAATGCACCTTGTAGTGCGAGAACGCCGATTTTCATAGGTTGCAGGTTTCAGGTTTAAGGTTGCAGGTTGCAAGTTTCAGGTTTAAGGTTACAGGTTTCAGGTTCGAGATTGACGGTGTTTTAACTTGTAACCTGAAACCTGTAACTTGAAACTGTCTCACCAGCCACGCACCGCGAGCAATTCTTTCTCCGGAATTTCGCGCGCGGCGCGCCCGTGCATCGGTTCGCCCAGACCGCGCGAGACGCGCGCAATCACATCGGGATCGTTATAGTGCGTGGTCGCTTCGACGATGGCGCGCGCGCGTTTTGCCGGGTCCGCCGATTTGAAGATGCCCGACCCAACAAACACGCCATCCATTCCGAGTTGCATCATCAACGCGGCATCGGCAGGTGTCGCGATACCGCCAGCCGCAAAATTCACAACGGGCAAACGTCCTTGTTCGGCTGTTTCTTTCAACAACTCGTACGGCGCGCCGATTTCTTTGGCAACGTGCATCAACTCTTCGGGACGCATATTTTGGATGCGCCGAATTTCACCCAACACCGCGCGCGCGTGCCGCACCGCCTCGACCACATCGCCGGTACCAGCTTCGCCTTTGGTGCGAATCAT
>JAOACU010000574.1 GCA_026417715.1 Anaerolineae bacterium
CGCGTGAATTCTTTCGCGCGTGCTGTCCCAACCAACCTTCGCGAGAGAGGGGGTAGGATATGTATGATTGATGATTTGATCTGATGCATCCCCTTGTCGTTGAGGCAAGGGGATTTTTGTTGCTGAAGGACGAAAGACGGAGGACGAAAGGACGGAAGACGAAATGTTGTGCTTGAAAATTTTTTCGGCGGTCAGCCGTCTGCTGTCGGCGGTCGAATCTCAGGAGGAATTCAAAATGCGAAAATATTTCGCGCTCACACTTTTGATTGCGATTTTGATTGGTTTACTGGCGTGTGCACCGGTACCGACACCGACTCCGGTGCCGCCAACGAAACCACCCGTACCCACTGCAACACCGGTGCCACCCGCAGCGACGCCGCTGCCACCAACAGCAACACCGCTTCCAACGGCAACACCTGTGCCGCCTACACCGACGCCTGCTGCGCAAACAGTCACCGATGATGTAGGGCGGACTGTCACTATAAAAGGTGTGCCGCAACGCATCGTCTCACTCGCGCCCAGCAACACCGAAGTTTTGTACGCGCTGGGACTCGGCGCGCGCGTTGTCGGTGTTACCGAGTTCTGCAACTATCCACCCGAAGCAAAAGAGAAACCCAAGATCGGTGGATTTGCCAAGATTGATCTCGAACGCGTCGTTGGACTCAATCCCGATCTAGTGCTGGCAACGAACATCCACGCCAAGTCGGTGGTGCCCGAACTGGAAAAGCGCGGCATCACGGTTATCGTCGCCGAGCCGAAGAATGTGAATGATGTCCTTGCCAAGATCACATTCATCGGCAAACTGACAGGCACATCGGACAATGCTGCCAAATTGACCGCGCAGATGCAGGCGCGCATTGACGCAGTCACAAGCAAAGTGGCAACTGCGAAAACCAAACCGCGCGTGTACTATGAGATTGACAAGACGTTCTTTACGGCTGGACCTGGCTCGTTCATCAACGATATGATTGTCAAGGCAGGTGGCATCAACATTGCCGCTGATGCCAAGACCGCGTACCCACAACTTACTGCCGAAGCAATCATTGCCAAAGACCCCGAAGTCATCTTGCTCGGCAGTATGAACTTTGGCGAAACACCCGACGTAGTGCGCGCGCGACCGGGCTGGGCAAACATCAGCGCGGTCAAGAACGGACGCATCGTGCCGATTCCCAACGAGGATGTGATTTCGCGTCCCGGTCCGCGCATCGTGGAAGGACTGGAACTGATCGCACGCGCGTTGTATCCCGAGTTGTTCAAGTGACTAGTTATCTAGTCAATCAGTCACCAAGTCACCTAGTCGCGCGACGCCGCAGATTGCCTTTGCTCATTGCGACGTGCATCGTCATCGCGGTTGGCGCGATTGCGGCGACCTTTGGCTCAGTAGCGATTCCGCTCGATGTGATCGCGCGCATCGTCGCAGCGAAACTGCCCGGCGCGCGCATCGTTGCAACATGGACGCCCACGTGGGAGACGATTCTGTTCGATATTCGCCTACCGCGCATCACACTTGCCGCGCTGGTAGGTGG
>JAOACU010000575.1 GCA_026417715.1 Anaerolineae bacterium
GTGCGGTGTATTGCGCCCCCGGAATGGCGACATCGCCACTCTGGCGCTCAAACAGATCGACATGCAGATTCACAAGGCCGGTCGGGCCGGCATAGTCGGCGCGCGCCGCGCGCGCCAGACCAATCGTGCGCAAGAAACGATCATACTCAATCGCGGCAGACCCTAACACATCGGAGAGTGTCGCGTGACCGATGCGCCGATTGTAATCCATTTGCCACAAGCGATCCTGCGCGTGCACGTATCCTTGCGCGAAAAACAAATCGTCCGCGTTGTGGGCGTAGATGTGTGGCACGCCCATTGCATCGCGAACGATTTCCACTTGGGCTTTTAATCCCGGCACGCGCAGTGTGCCGTTGATTTGCGGATGACTTTTGGTGACGAACCAATAGCCCCCTGCACAACCAACGACGATGATTGCGATGATCACAATCAGAATGATGATGAACACGCGTTTGAACATTTGTTTCCCCCTTGTAGGGGCAAAGCATGCTTTGCCCCTACACTGCCAATCACCAATTATCCTCGCCACCGTCAACCCGAATGACGGTGCCAGTCACCCAATCCACGCGCGGGTCGGTCAACGCGACGATGAGGTGTGCTACATCTTCGGGTTTGGTCAAGCGTTTGTCGGGGTGCATCTCTTTGACGCGCGCGACGGCTTCTTCGTGGCCGGGAATCATACGCAGTGCAGGCGTGTAGGCGGCGCCGGCTTGAATCGCATTGACGCAAATCCCTTGCGCAATCAGTTCGAGCGCAAGTTGTCGCACATGCGATTCGAGCGCGGCTTTGGCAGCCGAGACGGGACCGTAACCCAGAAAGACGCGGTGCGAACCTGCACTCGTCATCGCATAGATTTTGGTGCCGCGCCCAACGAGTTTTGCGCGCACGAGGTCTTGCGTCCAGTACACGAGTGAATTCGCCATCGTGTCCAGCGTCATCTCCAACGCCTTGCGATCCACTGCGTCCTTGGGGTCGTCGGCAATGTAGCGTTTGAGATTGCCGAACGCAATCGAGTGCAGCACAACCTCGATGAAACCACCGCCGGCTTTGTGCAAGTGTTCTTGAATCTTGGCGATGATTTCGGCGCGGTTGCGATCATCGGCAACGTTCTTGTTGAAAAAGATTGCCTTGCGCCCGTGTGCTTGAATGTCCGCTTGGACTTGTTTGGCGCGCGGCAAAGTTGCTTTCAAGTCCAAATGCACGCCAAAGATGTTGAACCCGGCTTCAGCCAGCGCGCGCGCCGTCGCCGCACCAAAGCCAGAGGATGCACCCAGAATGAGTGCCCAACGTTCGGTATGTGGCATACGTTTATCCTCCATATCTTTTCTGAGACCTGTGAGGTCTCCAAGACCTCACAGGTCTAAACCAAGTCTTGATCAATCAAAGCCGCGATGGCACGTTCATCTACCGTCCCGCGATGAAACACCTCGAACTGTGTCGCGCCGCCAAACCAGTCAAGCACTTTGTCACGGCTCAGTTTGGTGTTGTCTTTGGATTGCAGGGCATGGTAGGACGACCA
>JAOACU010000576.1 GCA_026417715.1 Anaerolineae bacterium
GTGTCTAATCACCGCGATCATTCTCACCGCGCTCTATCGCGAAACGTTCGTTCCCAAAGCCACACCGCCGCTGAGAACGATGCTACGCAACGCGTTGGGTGCAGTCATTCATTCACCAGTGGCGCGCACAATTTTTGGCGTCAGTTTTGTTTTCTCATCGGCGCAATTCTTCTCGTATCCGTACCTACCCGTGCGTATCATCGAGATTGTGGGTGAACGCGCGGCACCGACAATGATCGGTTTGACGCAAGGGTTTGCTGGCGTGACCACGTTGCTCGGCTCGGCAGTGTGGGGCGCGTTGGCAGAACGCGCGGGGCATCGGCGTTTGCTCATCGGGCTGATGATGATTGCACCGTGCTTGTGGTTGCCGCTGTTTCTCGCGCAAGAGATGACACTGTTGACCTTGGGCTGGGTATTGCTGGGCGCAGTGAATCCCTCGATCAACAGTTTGATGTACACGATCATCAGTCTCAACGTGTCGAGCGACAAGCGCGGTTCGGTTTTGAGTATGATTTACTTGCCGCTGAATCTCGCGTTTATCGTTGCGCCGTTCAGCGCGTCGTTCGTTGCACGCGCGCTCGAAGTGCGCGATGTGTTTGTGTTCTCGGCAGGACTAGCATTCCTTGCGCTCGTGATTTTTGTAGCGAGTGTGAGGAACACCAAGTGATTTCAGATTTTAGATTGCAGATTGCAGATTGAAAAATCTGAAATCTAAAATCTGCAATCTGAAATGGAGGGACGATGTTTCGACTCGACAACAAAATCGCATTGGTTACTGGTGGTGGGCGCGGCTTGGGACGCGCGATCGCGCTCGCGTTTGCAGAGCAGGGTGCGGATGTCGCGGTGACCAGTCGCACACTCGAACAACTCAACCAAGTCGCGGACGCGATTCGCGCGCATGGTCGTCGCGCACTCGCAGTGGAGTGTGATGTGAGTGACAGTGCGTCGGTCGCGCAGATGGTTCAGACAACGCTCAACGAATTTGGGCGGATTGACGTGCTGGTGAATTGCGCGGGTGTGGGTTGGGCGGAACGGCTCGCGGAGATGAGCGACGGCACGTTCGATTGGATCATCAAAACGAATTTGTATGGTACGTTTTACTGTTGCCGCGAAGTGTTGCGCGGAATGATCGAGCGAAAGAGTGGAAGCATCATCAACATTGCGTCGGTCGCGGGTGTGAAAGGTGTGCCGGGCTTGAGCGCGTACGGCGCGAGCAAGGCAGGCGTCATCACACTCACCAAAGCACTGGCGATGGAGAACACGCGTTACAACATTCGCGTCAACGCGATTGCGCCAGGGTATTTTCGTACCGATATGAACGCGGCGGTCTTGGATGATCCCGAAGCGGGTCCCAAAATCATCAAGCGAATTCCGATGCGACGCGCGGGCGACCCGAAAGAAATCGGAGGACTCGCGGTGTATCTCGCGAGTGATGAGGCATCGTTCGTCACAGGCGAGGTGTATTTCATCAGTGGTGGAGAGATGGCGCAGTAGCAGGAGGCGTGAGGCGTGATG
>JAOACU010000577.1 GCA_026417715.1 Anaerolineae bacterium
TTCTGTATTGGAATGTCTTGACAGTCGTGTTGGTGTGGGCGTTCATCATCATTGTGTCCATCGCCGTCTTGCCGGTATTTACCGTCACATTGTATTCCTTGTCACGCACGGATGGCAGCAATTCCACGATATCTTTACGACTCTTCACTTCGCGTTTGTTCAGAAATACAATACCTGTCTTGTATATCTCATCCTGCTTGAAAGCATCCTTTAGCACATAATGCACTTCGGTCTGACTCTCCGGCATAATGCCCGTGGCAATCAAAGCCTTGTTCAACTCGTCTATGTAGCGACTGTCGTACTGGCAGTGATAATATAGCTCCTCGCACACGCGGAGCGGATTTTCAACGTCACCATCGTATTTGCGCTTATATTTTTCGTCGTCCTCATCGATGACGAATGGGCAATATCTCGCGCCGCGCCCGATAAGTTGTGCTTCGGCAATGGTGCTTGCGCCGGGCTTGCCCTTCGAAGCGTCGCGGGATTCATAAAGACGGACAATATCAAATAGATTCAGGACATCCCAACCCTCGTCCAGTTTCTTAACCTCGAAGATGGCTCGATAAGGGTTATCTCTGCTTTCGAGAGAATTAAGGAGAATCTGGCGCTCATTCGCTTCCTTATCATCGTTTACGGAGAGACAGTGATCGGGGTCAAATTCCTCGCGCAACTCCTGCGCCAGTTCGTCAAAGTCGATATCTTTGGCAGTAAAATAGTCCGCCATACGCTTCACTTCAGTAAGCGGCGAGTTGTTGATGATGCGCTCCAACTCGCCGCCAGAGAGAGTCCGAATCATCTCGTAGAAAGTCTGTTCAAAATCCTTACTCTCGGCAATGGTCTTCGCTTTGAACAAAACAACAGGTTTATTGTACAATCGATGGTCTTGGAACACCTTCAGGCGGTACTGGCTGAACATCAACGCCTGCAAAACGCGTTCTACGTGGCTGATGTCGGCACGGATAGCCCGCACCTGTTTGGAATACTTCTCTTCACGAAATTTGCGAAGCGGATAGTCAAAGATGATTTTGTTTTCGTACTCGCTCAAAATGAATGGGTTCTGCAGGTCGCAAGTCGCCGTAAACTCCAAGAGGATATTGTCGCGATTGGCGTGGAAGATCCGGCTCACTGTCGTTTCCCAACTCATCCGTAAATCTTCTTCGGTTTTGTCAACTTTTCCTTTACGGGTATCTACGTTGAGGTGGTGCGCTTCGTCGGCAATCAACACCGTCTTTTGTTCGGCAAAATCATCGAAAGACGGCGCGTTTTCCTTGGCAAACCACATATCCGAGTGAAGCCCCTGCGTGGTCGTAAAGCAGATGTTGATTGCATCGGGGTTCACACCTTGAAAGTTGCTCACCTCGTTGATGTTCACCTTTTCGCCGTCGATGACGATTTCCTCCACGAACAGATACTTCGCCGAGGTCGAATTCAGGAAGTTGTCCTTGGTCTTCTTAACTATGTTGTCGAGGTTCACGAAGAACAGAAAGTTACGGTACCCGCGCTTATAGAGG
>JAOACU010000578.1 GCA_026417715.1 Anaerolineae bacterium
CACCTGCAGTGTATCGTGATCGAATCCAAAGACGAATAGACCAACGACGCCAATGCCGTGCCGATGAATCTCACGAATCACTTGCTTGTACTTTTCGACATTGCCCGAACTCTTGCCTCCCATTTCAGAACGATTCGCAGGATTGACTGACTCGAAGCCGATAAAAAATTTATCGAGATGCGCGTGACGCGCCAACTCGAGCAGTTCAGGAAATTCACCGACCATCATCTCCGCTTGCGCGGTCCAACCATCGAGCGGCAACTTGGCAAATGCCTCAAAGAGTTTTACCACATAATCGGGATTGGTGCGAAAATTCAAACCAAAGTTGTCATCGGTCAAGAAAAAGCGTTCGATGCCGCGCCGCTGAATCTCTTCAACAACTTCATCAATCGGACGATGCCGCATCACCTTGCCACTCACACGAATCGCCGTGCAAAACGTGCAATTACGCGGACAGCCGCGCGTCACTTCGAGATACGGCGTCCAATAGTATTTCTTTTCGTTCACCATCTTGATCACGCGATCAGTTAGTCGCGCGACACCAGCGAGCGGCACCCACTCTTCATCCACGTAACGCGCGCGCAAAGTGTCCGCACTAAAATCGCGAATGATTTGGGGCCAGGTGCGATACCCTTCGCCCACGACCACAACATCCGCCCATGTTGCCACTTCGTCGGGCGCAAGTGTAGCGTGCGTACCACCCACCACGACCGTCGTGCCACGCTTGCGCGCCTCCAGCGCAATCTCTTTGGCGCGATCTATCGAAAGCGTTTTGCTCGTGATACCCATCAAGGTATGCGATGTGCAGCGCGAAAAATCAATCGGGCGCAAATCTTCGTCCCAAATCTCGACGGGAATTTCATCGGGCACGAGTGATGCCAAACGCATCAACGTATATGGGGCACCGTGCGCGCGACCGTAGATCAAGCCGTCACGGCGCGGATAGACGAGCACGATCTTGTCAATCTCCACCGAGTTGTCCTCCTCCGAAAAGTGCAACCACTATACCCAATGCCTATTCGATTGTCAAGCAACTCATTGCTTTTCGATAATCAACATACTCACCGCCGCCGCGAGCGTGCGCGTGTCCAAACTGCGCCCCACCGCGACCATCGCCGATGCGTCACCCGCTTGCTCCAAAGCAGTTCCCGCACGCGCATCCTTGACACCGATGACGACGTGCGCGCGCTGTCCCATCTGCCGCACATCCATCTGCGCGCCCAGTGTCCGTAGTTGTTCGACTGTGCGATCACCCAAGTTCGCCGCAACATCACCTTGCGACGCCACCACCACGATTCGACCCGTTGGAATTTGCGCGAGAAAATCGGTCATTGCGCGTGATTCGGCGCGATCTGCCACTGTGTCGAACGCGCGCGCACTCATCACCGAGCCCGATTGTGGATCGAGCACAACAACATTGTAACCGCGCTTGGCAGGCGATACTTCGCGCCCGTTCACTTTGATCGAAGCGACCTCTGCGCTGTGCGCGATAATTTCGACGGGACTCGTC
>JAOACU010000579.1 GCA_026417715.1 Anaerolineae bacterium
CCTCTTTGAGTGAACATCATTTTACGAACGTTCATTCTACACCGATTCACATCATTGGTTGCGGCGATGGGCTTGTTCGTCACACAAGCACTTTACCCATAAGCGTTACAGGCATCACCTCCCACCCACGTTTCTGATAAAATTCCACCACCTCTTCGTTGCCGCGCTTGACGAGCAAGTAGGCGTGCAATCGAAGTATGAAGGATGAAGTATGAAGGATGAAATTTCATACTTCATACTTCTGCCTTCATACTTCAAGGAATCACCAACGCCATATTGTCAAAGTATGCCGAGACGCGCCGAAACGTGTCCCACGCGGCAAAGCGTACGGTCGCGTCGTACGGATCGTGATACGTGATGCCGTGTTCGTTTGCACCGACGATGACGCTGGTGTGTTCGTACGGCACAAGTTTGACCGATGTGCCATCGGACAGTTTGACCATCACCGGCGTTTGGTACGAATCGCGCCACGTGTGCCACCAAATCACGGCGCGATTTGCGCGCAGATGCGCGAGAATCGCGTCTCTGAATGCATCGTAACTTTGTCCGTACAACACCTGCGATTGAATGCCGAGCGCGCGCAAGCCCTTTTGCAGACCTTGTGCGTAGACGCCGTAATCGGTCAAGCCGCCATAGTACGGCGCGTCCATACGCCCGCGAAACCCCTCGAAGGGATTTTCGCTACGTGGCATCACAGCACTCAGTTGCGCTTCGGTAATCGCGCCGCGCGTTGCCATCACCGCTGCCGCTAGTTCGCATGTCAGTGTTTGTTGTTGCTGGAGCAAAGGTATGTTCGTTAAACGAATCGTAAACGTACTCGATGCGGCAGCAGACTTGATGTTAGCGATTGTTGATACCGCTGTGGGCTTGGGTGATTCCGTTGGTCTCGTTGCCCTGACGACTTGAACATCGGTAGAAACAATCGTTGTAGGTTTTGGTGCCTCTCTCGATTTAGGTGTCTCGGTGCATTGCAGCGTAGCGGTTGGCGGAGCCGTCGTGGGTTTGGGTAATTCTGTCGGTTTAGGTGTCTCGGTGGGTTTGGGTGTAACGGTAGGCGGAACTACCGTGGGCGCAAGTACTGGTGTTGGTGTACATTTAACTAACCATGCAAGAACGAAAGCCAAGCCAATGAGGTACAAATACCTTACATTTTTCGGTAGTCATACCCTCCTCCCGTTAGGGTTGGTGCAAAGTCGGTGTTGGCGACTCAAAGTCGCCGCGACGACCACCCGAAGCCGACCGCCGTCGGCTAAACCAGCCCGCGTAGAGCCTACCCTGAGCAAAGGGCGGGCTTTGGGTTTTTGTTGCGGCGATGGATTCGCTTTGCTCACCACAACATTGATTCGCTTGTCAATAGACTTTGCGCCAGCCCTGCTCCTCCTGTGTAGTTAGCATCTTTCAGTTTTCACAATCGGTTTGATTTCAATCTCACCTCAAGGAATCCGAGTCACCTTTTTGGGAGACTATCGCAGTTTTCAGAAATAATCGAATAGTCCTCTCCTCACGCT
>JAOACU010000580.1 GCA_026417715.1 Anaerolineae bacterium
CCCTTGCTCTCACCAACTTTGCCGATTCGCCCCTCGCGCGCGCCGCAGACGAGGTGATCCTTCAACACGCGGGCGAAGAGAAAACGATTGCCGCGACCAAAACGTACACCACGCAACTCTGCGCGCTCGCGCTCCTTTCCGCCGCGCTTGCGGATGATACGACGCGTCGCGCGCAACTCGATGCCGTCCCCGACGCGCTCGCGCGCACGCTTGCGCTGAACGACGCGGCGGAATACGCCGCATCGCGCTGGGCAATCGCCACGACGATGCTCGTGATCGGACGCGGCTACAACTATGCGACCGCGTTCGAGATCGCGCTCAAACTCAAAGAATTGGCGTATGTGACCGCCGAGCCATTTTCATCCGCCGACTTTATGCACGGACCGATTGCGGTGATTCAGGGTGGTTATCCTGTGCTCATCATCGCGCCGCGCGGGCGTGTGCTGGACGATATGCTGGATGTGGCGCGGCAATTAAGAGCGCGCGGCGCAGACCTGACGGTAATCTCGGACGTAGCCGACGCGCTGGCGTTCGCGCGTGCGTCGCTAGCGTTGCCCGTGTCACTCCCCGAATGGTTGTCGCCGCTGGTAGCGGTTGTGCCGGGGCAATTGCTCGCCTACCACCTCACTGCCGCCAAGGGCTACGACCCTGATCATCCGCGCGGCTTGACAAAGGTGACCAAGACGTTGTGAAGAACAAACGGCTTGCTGAATCTAGCAAGCCGTTTGTGGTTGTGGTAACAGGTGATCCATTTGAAGAGAACACTCTTCGCTGGTCGGAGAAACAGGCCGGACTGTTTTCCGCTAAACGGGATCATCGGGAATGATGGTGGATTATTCAGTTGTTCGGAAATGATTGCCCAAACGAAATAATTTGCCGATACGCCTCCTTTCGTCTAATGGGGCACCTTGGATGGCGAGCCCACCGCGATTTACAATGATGCCCCAAACAGGATCAAAGCGATCAAGCCCGCAACGCCAAGCCATAAAAGAGTGTCAAGACAACCTGTAGTGTCTTGGTACACCCCACTGTTTGCTTGTGTATAGAGGAGTTGATTTTGTAGGGCTTGCCATTCAAGTTGTCGTCTCAAATATTGATTGGCAGCGTGTAACTGGAGATTCCATAACCCCAGTCCTAGCACGACGAGGATCCATAACCATTCCATTTTTCCTCCTTCCACCGTGGCTTTTCCCACGTGATTCTGTCTAAATTATAAATCCTAGTGCAAGCCACTGAACCACACTCTTTTCCTACGTTTGCCTTGCCCCGTTGGCACGCAGACATTACGCCTAACACACACGTATCTCACGAGTAATCTTACGTTTGATGTGAAATTGATTTCGCTAGGTAGAAAACGGTATCAGACATTGCCTCAACGAATGGACAACGAATAAACGAATGTAGCGTCGCGTGGATTCGTTTATTCGTTCCGTATTCGTTGAGGCGGATTTATAAGGTAGTGAGAAGCGGAATCCTATCACGGCAACAACTACTGAAGCCCGCCCGC
>JAOACU010000058.1:0-517 GCA_026417715.1 Anaerolineae bacterium
TGTCAGTGTATTCCAAAAATGATGCTATGTCAACATTCAATAAGACCAATCTCCTGCTTGCCAATTTCGTCAAGTGGGAGTAGAATATCTTTGCCTATCGTCAATATCTGAGCAACACAAAGAAAGGAGAGACATGCGACGTGGTGGAAGAATTCTTGTCGTTCTCGGTTTGTTGTTAGGAGCAATTACGGCTGTGGGGTCTTTTCTGGTTCTCAGCAGTGCCACTGAACAAGCGCGCCAGATTCCAACGCGGCCCGTCGTTGTGGCACTCCAGCCCATCCACGAACGTTCCGTCATCAATCCAGAAGCCGTCGGCACCAAAGACTGGCCCGAAACCGCACTACCACCGGGACAGTTCTTTTCCAAACTCGAAGATGTCGTCAATAAACTCGCGCTCCAACCGATTTATCCCGGACAAATCATTTTGCCTCCAATGGTGATTGATAAAAAACTAGCAGGTGAAATCGGCACGCGTTCTAACGCCGCCTTTGTGATTCCCGAAGGCAAAGTGGCTATC
>JAOACU010000058.1:527-12350 GCA_026417715.1 Anaerolineae bacterium
TCGTGGGCTCGGAGATGTGTATAAGAGACAGCGTTCGCCATCAATGAAGTTACGGGTGTCGGGAACGCGCTCCAAGCCGGCGATTACGTAGATGTATTACTCACCTTGCCTGCGAATATACCTTCCTGTCCTCCCGCGCGCCCTTGTACAGGGTTGGAAGGTTTGCCCGTCACCCAAATCATTCTCCAAGACGTTTTGATTCTGCAAGTTGGCACCTGGGCACCCAAAGGCGAAGGCAGCGGGGGACCATCGAACGTGGTTACCTTTGCCCTCAATCATCAAGACGCGCTCACGCTCAAAGCCTCGCGCGAACAAGGACAAATTGATTTGGTGCTACGTCGCGCCGGCGACCACAAGATCGTCAAAACCGAGCCGGTGAATCTACAATATCTCAACAAACGCGGCGAATTCAATCTCGTGCCAGTCCCTTCAGGACAAACAGGTCGCTAAGTATCAATGGCTAGCCATCCACCAACGGGCAAAATCCGTGTCCTCATTGTAGACGATATCGCCGAGACGCGCGAAAACGTCAAGAAACTGTTATACTTTGAAAACGATATCGAGATCGTCGGGACCGCCGCTAACGGACGCGAAGGCGTTGACCTTGCACTCAAACTGCAACCCGATGTCGTCTTGATGGATATCAATATGCCAGAGATGGACGGCATCACCGCTAGCGAAGCCATCTCAGCGCAAGCCCCGAATGTCCAAGTGGTGATGATGTCCGTGCAAGGCGAAGCCGACTATTTGCGTCGCTCGATGCTTGCCGGCGCGCGCGAGTTTCTTATCAAGCCCTTTTCTGGCGAAGAACTCGTCACGAGCATCCATCGCGTCTATCAATTCGCCGCCACGCGCCGCATCGTTGCCCCACCGCCACCGACGGCTGCGCCTATCGCCGCGCCACCACCGCCGCCACGCGCCGGCAAAATCATCGCCGTAATGGGCAGCAAAGGTGGTTGCGGCGCAAGTACGATTGCCGTCAATCTCGCTGTCGCGTTGCGCGACGAGTCCAAAGCGCGCGTGGCGCTGGTGGATGCGAATCTAGAGTTTGGCGATGTGGGTGTGCTCCTCAACTTGCCCACCACTCGCACCATCGCTGAACTCGTTAGCGGTGATGCCAACATTGACGAAGAAGTGCTCGATGGCACAATGGCGGCACACAGTAGCGCAATCAAAGTGCTCCTTGCGCCAACGCGTCCCGAACTGGCAGAACTGGTCAAGGTCGAGCACCTCAAACGCATCCTTGAATTACTCGACAAATCGTACGATTTTATCGTCATTGACCTGTGGAAATCGTTTCAAGAAGCAACGTTGTTCTTTCTGGATCACGCCGACATTATCTTACTCATCGCTACGCCCGATATTCCTTCGATCAAAAATGCCAAACTCTTTTTTGAATTGACCGATCAATTGGGTTACCCTGCCGATAAAACCTTATTTATCTTGAACAAAGAAGATGGACGCAGCGGCATTAGTGCCAAAGACATCGAAGCCAGCATCAAACATTCCATCACGCTGACTTTACCCAAAGACGAACGCACGACGATGATCGCGATGAATCGTGGCACGCCTTTTGTGACCTTACAACGTAACTTGCCTTTGTCGCAAGCCATTCAAAACCTGGCGCGCCTCATCGTCAAGCGGGCACAACCCGAAGCCACTCCCGCAACACCCGATAAAGGTACTGCAAAACGTAAATAAGGAAAGCGAGCCCCGATGTCTCTACTCAAGCGTATTGAAAAAACGACTCAACCTCAACCTCAACCGACAATACCAACATCGCCGACAAAACCAACGGCGCCCACTGCAACTCCCGATGAACTTCGCCGCCGGCAGGCGCCGCCACCCCCACACGATGCCTACGCCGATCTCAAAGCGCGCCTGCAACAAAAAATCGTTGCCGAACTAGACCCCAAACTTGATCTCTCCAAACAAGATCAAGTGCGGCTCAAGATTCAAGAAATGTTCGATGCGTTCCTCGCGCAAGAGGAAGTGGTGCTCGCGCGCACCGAACGAATGCGCCTCCTCGAAGAAGTTATCGCCGAGGTCTTGGGGCTGGGTCCGCTCGAAAAACTCCTCGAAGACCCGACCATTGACGAAATTATGGTGAACGGTCCGCGCAACATCTACATCGAACGGCATGGCAAAATCGAACGCGTGCCCGTGCGCTTTGAAAGCGACGCCCACGTGATGCGCATCATTGACCGCATCGTGTCACCGCTAGGGCGCCGCGTGGACGAAAGTCAACCGTACGTGGACGCCCGCTTGCCCGACGGTTCGCGCGTCAACATCATCATCCCGCCGCTCGCGCTCGTTGGTCCCACCATCACCATCCGTAAATTTGCTAAGAAACCCTTTACCGTCGAAGACCTCGTCAAGCGCGGCACGTTTACACCCGAGTTCATTCAATTCTGCAAAGCATGCGTCGAAGCCAAACTGAACATTATCATATCGGGTGGTACAGGTTCTGGTAAAACAACGACGCTAAACATCCTTTCAAGTTTCATTCCCGAAGGTGAACGCATCATCACGATTGAGAACGCCGCCGAGTTGCAACTGCGCCAAGAACACGTGGTCAGTCTAGAATCGCGTCCACCCAACATCGAAGGACGCGGCGAAGTGACGATGCGCGATCTTGTCATCAACGCGCTGCGTATGCGTCCCGATCGCATCATCGTTGGCGAGTGTCGTGGTGGCGAAGCCCTCGATATGTTGCAAGCGATGAACACTGGTCACGAAGGATCAATGACCACCATCCACGCCAACAGTTCGCGTGACGCGATCCATCGTTTGGAGACGATGGTTTTGATGGCAGGAATGGATTTGCCCTTGCGTGCCATCCGTGAACAGATCGCCGGCGCGCTCGACCTTATTATTCAAATCGCGCGTATGCGCGACGGTACGCGCAAAGTCATCGAAGTGACCGAAGTGCAAGGAATGGAAGGCGATGTTATCGTCACCCAAGAAATCTTCAAGTTCGAGTACGCGGGAATGAAGGACGGACAAATCTTGGGCAAACTCAAACCGACCGGCATTCGCCCCAAGTTTATGGAACGCATCGAAGCCGCGAACATCTTTCTGCCGCCGCAAATCTTTGGCGTGGATACGCGCCTGTTCGTGTAGGAGGGATAATGGATTCTCCCATACTCCTCAGTGTGACGGCTTTTCTTTCTATCTTTATTTTCTTTTTGGGTTTGCAACGCGTGTTGACCGCACAAACCCAAGAAATTGGCTCGCGCCTCGATCAATATGCCCGACGTGTCGTTGCCCAAGCCGAAGCAACCAAAGGCGAAGAGGAAACCACGCGGCTACGTGGTTTGGAACGTTTTCTCGGAAGCGACGCCACTAAAAAATTGGCGATCGAATTGGGGCGCGCCGATTTGAAACTGACCCCCTCAGAGTTCATCGCCATCAACATTCTTGCCGTTGTCTTTGGCTTTCTTTTGCTGCTTGTTCTAGGACGCGGTAGTTTGATTGTAGGGCTAGTAGGCGGTATTCTGGGATTCTACGCGCCGCGTCTGTGGATACGTCAACTTCAGGCGCGCCGCCTCAACGCGTTCAACAATCAACTGGGCGATACGCTGATTTTGCTTTCCAACTCACTGCGCTCTGGCTACAGTCTCTTGCAATCTATGGAAACCGTCTCGCGCGAACTGCCTCCGCCAATGTCCACTGAATTCGCGCGCGTCGTCCGTGAAATTGGCTTGGGGTTGACCATCGAAGAAGCCCTCGCGCATATGCTCCAACGCATTCAAAGCGACGATCTCGATTTGGTCGTTACGGCGATCAACATCCAACACGAAGTTGGTGGTAATCTGGCAGAAATCCTCGATACGATTGCGTACACGATTCGCGAACGCGTCCGCATCAAAGGGCAAATCCGCGCAATGACTGCCCAACAGCGTTTTTCGGGATACGTTGTCTCTTTGCTTCCTTTCGTTCTCGGTTTCGCGATGTTCGTCATCAACCCGAATTACATCGGACGAATGTTCAATGAACCGTGTGGAATCATAATGCTAATGGTGGGCGGTTTGATGATCGTCGCGGGCTATATGGTGATTCGCCAAATTACGAATATCGAGGTGTAACAGCAATGGAAGCACTCCTCGTTTCGATTCTCTGGGGCTTGAGTATCATTCTGATCTTCATTGGCTTGAGTCTGCCTACGCCGCCTAGCCCCGAACAACAACGTTTGCAAACGTATGGCACACGTCCACGCACATTGACAGAGATGGAACTCTCGGCGCCGTTCAGCGAGCGTGTGGTCTTGCCGCTTTTGCGCAAGATCGCCAGCGTGATGAATCGGCTGAACATTCAACGCAACCTCGAAGCGATGAAACACCAACTGGAACTGGCAGGCAATCCCAACAACTGGACCCCCGCCGATTTTCTGGGTGTGCGCGGGGTATCCGCACTCGTCACGTTGGTCTTGGCTTTTATCCTAACCATCGTGCTCAACGTCCAGCCCCCCCAAAATCTCTTCTTTTGGGCGGGCGGCTTGGTCTTGGGATTCTATCTGCCAGTGTTGTGGTTGAGTAGCAAAATCCGTTCGCGCCAGCACGAAATCCAAAAAGCCCTCCCCGACGCACTCGATATGTTGTGCATCAGCGTCGAAGCCGGGCTGGGGTTCGATGCGGCAATGGCAAAAGTGATCGAGAAATGGGACAATGAACTCAGCCGCACGTTCGCGCGCGCGAGTGCCGAGATTCGTTTGGGCAAGTTGCGTCGCGAAGCCCTGCGCGATATGGCAAATCGGTGCGACGTACCCGACCTCTCCAACTTTATCGCCGCCGTCATCCAAGCCGATCAATTGGGTGTGAGCATCGCCAAAGTTTTGCGCATCCAATCCGAACAAATGCGCGTCAAGCGACGCCAGCGCGCGGAAGAACTCGCGAACCAAGCGCCGGTCAAGATGGTCATTCCGCTTGTCTTTCTCGTCTTTCCTTCGATTCTGATTGTGTTGTTGGGACCAGCCGTACTACAATTCACTGTCGGTGGTGGTTTCTTTGGTCGCTAATTTGCAAGCGTACAATCGCACGCGCAACGTGCCGCTGGTGATACGCGGCACCATCGCCGCCGATTGGTGGTCGCGCTTGCGCGGTTTGCTCGGGCGTGCGCCACTACAACCCGGCGAAGGTTTGCTCTTGCGCGGCGAACAAGCCATCCACACGTTCGGAATGACCTTTGCGATTGACGTTCTCTTTCTCGATCGCACAGGACGCGTGGTGCATTTGATTTCGACAATGCCCCCTTGGCGTATCAGTCCGTTTGTCACACGCGCGCGCGATGTGCTTGAACTGCCTGCAGGAATCATTGCACAGACGAACACAGCGTTAGGCGACCAGATTGAATTGAATGTTATCTCGTGATACAGCGTCAACGAATATTGAACGAATAAACGAATGGTAACCCGACTCATTCGTCGAGTTCCCAGAAACACAACGCAACGTCATAGATAACAGCCTTCGTCCTTCGTCTTCCGTCTTCCGTCCTTCGTCTTTCGTCCTTCGTCACACAAGGAGGCATAATGCTTGCGCGACTCGCCCGCAATGGTGCGGCACTGCGAAACGCGCTGTTGGACGTACTCTTTCCGCCGCGTTGTGTCGTTTGCCGACAGCGCGGCACGTGGTTGTGCGCGTCCTGCGTCGCGCAGTTTGAACGAATCGTGCCTCCCATTTGCGAACGTTGCGGCAGACCTCTGCATCGCACCACCTGCCCTTATTGCGCTCGCGCGCCTCTACACATTGAAGGCACGCGCGCGGTTGCCTTTTTCGATGGCGCGCTGCGTCAAGCGATCCACGCTTTCAAATATCTCCACCGTACTGAACTCGCCGATTATTTTGGTACGATGCTTGCCGACTACCTCTTGACCTTTCCGCTTTCTGTGGATACAATTATAGCCGTCCCTCTGCATCCCGAACGCGAACGCGCGCGTGGATACAACCAAGCCGCCCTGCTTGCGAATGCATTGGGAGCGCGCACGCACTTGCCCGTTTGGAACGATGCTCTGGTTCGTACGCGCGCAACGCGTTCGCAAACCGAATTGAACGCCGAAGAGCGATACGCGAATGTCCACGATGCCTTTGCGGCGAGTCCGCGTGTGCGTGGTGCACGCGTGTTACTGATTGACGACGTTTGTACCACTGGCGCCACAATGCAGGCGTGTGGCGCGGCGTTATATGCGCAAGGCGCACAAACCGTTTGGGGCTTGACGCTGGCACGCAGCCGCTAAGCGCCCCACAATTCTCATTCCCCAAAAGGAGGTGAAGACCGATTACAGATTAAGCAGACGACGGTATCCAACCCTACAATTCAAGTCTGGAGGAAGCCATGCAACTGATCATCAGCGGCAAAAACTTTGAAGTGTCCGATTGGCTCAGAGAGTACGTCGAGAAGAAAATCGGCAAACTCGATCGCTACCTGCCCACGCTGACCGAAGCGCGCGTGGAACTGACGCTGGAGAACACGCGCAATGCCAATCAAAGTCAAGTGGTGCAGGTGACACTTCGCACCAACGGCACGATCCTGCGCGGCGAGGAACGCGCCGCCGATTTCACCGTCGCGGTGGACACCGTCACCGATAAACTCTACAAGCAAATCGAGCGCTACAAAGGCAAACGCTATCACGCTCGCACCAGTGGCGAAAAACCCGCCCCTGTCGAAACCCTACCTACTGCCGAGACGCCACGCATCGTGCGCGTCAAGCGTTTCCGCCTGACACCGATGACGGAAGACGAAGCCATCGAACAAATGGAGTTGCTCGGACACAACTTTTTCGTGTTCGCCAACCGCGAGCATGGCACCATCAACGTCTTGTACCGACGTAACGACGGTAACTATGGGTTGATCGAACCCGAAACATAGATGCACCGTCCTCGAATAGAATGAAGCAGGGGTTAGGGGCAATGTCCTCTAACCCCTTTTCAATGGAGTCTCTGTGTCTCATACTGCAACAGTATTCCTATTCGTCAAAGGCACTGCCGAATCACCTATCGAACAATTGGTTGCCGATGCCCAATGTGCCGCCGCGTACGATACACTCGAAAAAATTCGGACGATTCCCGAAATCGGTGAAATCATCGTTGCCACGCGCAGTGAAGCGTTTGCCGCGCGCGTACGCGCGCTAGGAGTCACCGTCGAAACGGATTCGGACGATGAGTTTCACTGGGGCAAGTGTTTGGCTGACCTTGTGCGCAAATATCGCGCGCGCGTGCCGCTGTACATCGGTGGCGGCAGTGGTCTCTTGATGCGCGCGGAGGAGTGGCGCGCGATGATTCACCAAGTTCTTGCCGAACCGAACACCATCGTCGCGAACAATGTCTTTTCGTGCGATTTTGCCGCGTGGTCGCCCGGCGATGCGTTGGACAAAATCGAGCCGCCGGCGGTGGACAACGACCTTGCCTATCGGCTGATCGAACACGCAGGTTTGCGCGGTGTGGCACTCGCCAAGAACGCGGCAACGCAACTGGATATTGACACGCCCACTGATTTGATGACGACCACACTTCACCCCGCCGTCGGCAAACATTTGCGCGCGCTGCTCGATGCGGCACAACTCGATTTGACGCGCGTCCACCACATTCAAAATATCCTGCGTAACCGATCCGCCACCGCGCTCATCGCTGGGCGCGTATCGTCTTCTCTGACCATCTTGCTCGAACGGCACACGCGTTGCCAATGGCGCATCTTTAGCGAAGAACGCGGAATGCGCGCGAGTGGACGCATCACACGCGGCGAAGTGCGTTCGCTTCTCGGTTACTATCTCGACGCGGTCGGTGCGACGGAATTCTTTGCGACGCTCGCGCGTCTCGCCGATGCCGCGATTCTCGACACGCGCGTTTTGTTCGCGCATCGTCAGTTGAATCCTTGTGCCGCTGATCGTTTCAATTCCGACTTGCTGCGTGCCGAAGAGATTAGCGATCCGTTCGTGCGCGAGTTCACCGCCGCCGCGCGCGCATCGTCCATTCCGATTTTGCTCGGAGGACATTCGGCTGTTGCAGGTGGAATGTATGTGCTAGTGGAGCAATGCGCGCGTTGAATCAAGAATCTACTATGAAATCCATTTGGCAGACGTGGTCGAATACTCCTGTTTTACGACGTAATTTCATCCTCGATTTCAACTCGGCGATTTTCTACGGCATCTTTCTGGCTGGGGTCATCACCTTTGTTCCCGTCATTGCGCGTCGTCTCGGTGCATCGCCTCTGCAGTTGGCACTGATTACCGCAATGCCGGCAATGGGCAACTTTATCGCGCTGGCGGCATCGTACTACTTGCAACGTCATCGCAAGTTGCCGTTTATGATGCTGGCGTGGAGTCTCGGACGCGGCGCGTTTTTGCTGATGCCGTTGGTGACTACGCCCGAACCATTCGTCTTGATCGTCGTCGTACATTGGCTGATTGTTTCGTTGTGTGTGACCGGTTACGTGGAGGTCATCAGTAGCATCTACCCGACTGCGATTCGCGGGCGCGCAATGGCATACGTGCGCGTGGGTTTTACCGCGTGCGCAACCTTGATGACGCCGCTCTTTGGGCAATGGCTGGATACGTGGGGCTATCAAATTTTGTTTCCCATTGCCGCGCTGTTTGGCGTTTTGTCCGGTCTCACCTTCGGTCAGGTCAAGTACGAAGAAACGATTGGCTCCACCGTGCGCGACTGGCTGACCCCGCTCCGTATTTTTGTACGCGATGCGCACTATCGCGTGTACAGTATCGCCTTCTCGCTGTACGGCGCGGCGATGCTTCTCATTTCGCCGATCATTCCTTTGCTTCTCGTGGATGAACTCGATTTGAGCAACGCGCAAGTGGGCTGGTTGGGAATGGTCAATTCGATTGCGTGGATGCTCTTTTACATTGTTTGGGGACGGAGCATTGATCGGCGCGGTGGCTTGTGGACGATCCAAATCAATTTCATTCTGACGCTGGTTGTGCCACTTGCGTTTTTCTTTGCCCAAGACCTGTGGCTCTTGGCACTCGCGCAGATTTTTCTGGGCATCACAGTCGCGGGCACCGATTTGGGTTGGATGAACGCGATTATGCAATTCGCGCGCAAGGAAGACATTGGGCACTATACCGCGTTGCACGCGTTCTTGATTGGCGTGCGTGGTCTCATTGCACCGTTCGTTGGTACGGTGCTGATAACGTTGGGATGGATTGACATACGCGGCGTGTTTCTCATCTCGGCGTTGCTGATCGTCGTCAGTTGGTTGATTGTGCGTACTGTCCGCGTCAATTAGCCTGCGCCAACAACGTAGGGGCGAGTGGGTGACTCGCCCCTTATCGTTTGACAAATCACATTGCTTTGTCTATGATGTGTAGCAATGCAAAATCACCCTAAACTTGTTTTGGCTTCCACTTCACCACGCCGACGCGATTTGGTCAAGGTGCTCGGTGTGGAATTTGAGTTTACTTCTGCCGATATTGACGAATCGCCGCGCGACCACGAATCACCGCAAGCGATGGTGCGGCGGTTGAGTTACACCAAAGCCAGCGTCGGCGCGCGCGCGCTTCACGATGCAATCGTCGTCGGTGTAGATACGATTGGTTGGCTCGATAATGAAATCATCGGCAAGCCGCGTGATAGTGCCGAAGCCGTGCAAATGTTACGACGCTTGCGCGCGCGCTCGCACATCGTCTATTCGGGCGTCACTGTCAAACACGATACGCGCATCGTGACGCACATCGTAACAACGACCGTATGGATGCGCGATTACTCGGACGAAGAAATCGCGGCGTACGTTGCGACCGGCGATCCGCTCGACAAAGCCGCCGCGTACGCGATTCAACACACTGATTTTCGTCCTGTGGCGCGCGTGGAGGGTTGTCACGCCAACGTGATGGGTTTGCCGCTGTGTCATCTGTATCTTGCGCTCAAGGCATTCGACGTTCCACTCGAAGAACCCGACCGCGCGTGTCAGGCGTACTTGCAAATCACCTGTCCCGTCGCGCGCGAAATTCTCAGTATTCAGTATTCGAGTATTCAGTGTTCGAGTGTTCAGTATTCAGTCTGACCACTGACCACTGCACACTGAACACTGAACACTGAACACTGAATACTGAACACTGAATACTGAACACTGAGTACAACACTGAACACTCTGAACACTGAACACTTTACACTATGGACATTCTCGCTACCCTCAACCCCGCCCAACGTGACGCCGTCACCACGATCAACGGTCCCGTATTGGTACTCGCTGGACCGGGGAGCGGCAAAACGCGCGTGCTTACACACCGCGTCGCGTATCTCATTCGCGAGTGTCGTGTTGCGCCGTACAACATCTTGGCGGTGACCTTCACCAACAAAGCCGCGCGCGAAATGCGCGAACGTTTGACGCAACTCGTCGGCGAAACTAACGTGCAAGATTTGACGATTGGCACATTCCACGCGACGTGCGCGCGCTGGTTGCGTCGCGAAGGTGAACGCGTGGGCTTGGGACGCGGCTTTGTGATTTACGATGACGACGATCAAGAATCGCTCATCAAACAAATCCTCGCCGAACTGAACTTGAGCGATGTCAAGTATCGTCCCAGTACCGTGCTGAACGTTATCAGCAAAGCCAAGAACGAATTGATCGCGCCCGAAGAATACACGCCACCATCGTATTGGCACGAAGCGGTCGCGCGCGTGTACAAACGCTATCAGCAACTCCTCCTCGAAAACAATGCCGCCGACTTTGACGATTTGATTATGCGGACAGTGCAACTGTTCCGCGAAAATCCCGATGTGTTGGAGCGTTACCAAAATCGGTATCGGTATCTGCATGTGGACGAATTTCAGGACACGAACGTCGCGCAGTATGTCTTGATGAAACTACTCGCGAACAAACATCAGAATTTGTTCTGTGTGGGCGATGAGGATCAATCGGTGTACAGTTGGCGCGGTGCCGATTATCGCAACGTCCTCCGTTTCTCCAAGGATTTTCCCAACGCCCAAGTCAAACTGCTCGAACAAAATTATCGTTCCACGCAAACGATTCTGGACGCCGCGCAAGCCATCATCCGCAAGAATCGTTCGCGGCACGCCAAGCAATTGTGGACGGAAAACGCGCGCGGCGTTCCAGTCACCGTGTTCGAGGCGTACGACCAAGACGAAGAAGCGCAATTCGTGGTGAGTGAAATCGCGCGCCTCGTCAAACAAGGTTGTCCCGCGCGCGAAATCGCCATCTTTTATCGCACCAACGCGCAATCGCGCGCGCTGGAAGACGCGTTCATCCGACGCGGGATGCCGTACCAACTCATCGGCGCGACGCGCTTTTATCAACGTCGTGAGGTCAAAGACCTCCTGGCGTATCTGCGTTTGATTCACAATCCCAACGACAGTGTCGCGTTCAATCGCATCATCAACGTTCCGCCGCGCGGCATCGGCAAAACCACGTTGGACGCGGTGATGCGGCGCGCCGAACGATTGCACATCTCGCCGTACGCGGTGTTGCAGATGCTATACGACGAAGGACGGAGGACGGAGGACGGAGCGCGGACGGAGGACGGAGGACGAAAGACGAAGGAGACGTTTGATGCGCGGGCGCGCAAGGCACTTGTGGCGTTCGTCGAATTGATGGAAGAATTACGCGCGGCGTGCGCGAAGGAAACGCTCACCAAACTTTTCGACCGCGTGATTCGCGCGACCGATTACAAGGCGTACTTGCGCGACGGCTCAGACGAAGGCGAAGAGCGCTGGGACAATGTGATGGAATTGCGTGGCGTGACGACGCGCTATGCAGACGCCAACGCCGATGTGACGCTTGCGCCGTTTCTCGAAGAGGTCACCCTCATCGCCGAGGTGGATACGATGCGCGAGGATGTCAACGCGCCAACCCTGATGA
>JAOACU010000581.1 GCA_026417715.1 Anaerolineae bacterium
ATTCTACCTCGGCGCGCGGCCGCTGGTGATGCTGCCGATCCTCGTCATCGCCTGCCTGCTCATCGCGCTGCCGCTGCGCCGGGCGCTCCGCGCGCGCGCCGCCCGCCGCTGTCCAGTCTCCCTCGACCACGCGAAGCGGATCGGCTTCCAGTCCAGCGCGTATCAAGGTTTCTTCCCAACCGCTGTAGCGTTCACTCGCGGCGCGAAAATTGAGCGGACCGGCAATCACACCAATCTTGCGCCGACCTTGATCAATCAAGTGTTGTGTGACTAGGCGCGCGCCTTCGGCGTTATCCACCGAAACGGTGGTCACACCTTCGCGCGGCTTGCCGAGAAAAACAATCGGAGGAAGATGTTTGAGGCGTTCGGGACAGACCCACGCACGATTCTCACCGATTTCGGACGCCGCCCAAATGATGCCATCTACGCGACGCGCAACAAGATCATCAAGAATCGAACTGGGGTTAGGATCGTCGGGGACGTGTAGGAGGTTGAGGAGGAGTTGATAACCCAAATCACCGGCTTGCTGTTCGATACCGATCACACTACGCACGGGACCAAACGCTTCGAGGCGGGAGGCGACGACGGCGATCGTTTCACTGCGACGACTGACGAGACTGGTCGCCAGTTTGTTGGGGCGATACCCCAACTCGGCGATTGCCTCCATAATGCGGCGTTTGGTAGGTTCGGAGATGGGGCGAGCACCGCTGAGGGCATGGGAGACGGTGCTGATGGAGACGCCAGCGCGGCGAGCCACATCGTTGATAGTGACCATTTTTCACCCTTGAAAATATCAATCAAAACCTTTTGTCAAAACCTTTTGATTAAATAATATCACGATTTTTACAACTTGTCAAGTGGGGAAACTTGTGTACAAAACTGGGTAGTGCTACAAAAGTAATGCTGGTAAGACACTTGGTCACGCTGAGCCCTTCGCTTTGCTCAGGACAAGTTCCTTCGTCAGGGTAAACTCCGCACGCTCTTGGGTAGAAAGAGGTTCCCAGACCTCAGGTCTCCGAGACCTGTGAGGTCTGAACAAGCCATTTACTGTTTTCTACCCAAGAGCGTTTTGTTTTTTCTCTGTGCTCCCTGTGTCCTCTATGGCTCTACGCGGGCGCGCTAGCGAATCGCGCGTTCGGTCTCTTTGTCGAAAAAGTGAATGTGGTCAAGGTTGACGGCAACATCGAGTTTCTTGCCCGGGCGTCCTTGACTGCGCGGATCCACGCGCGCGATGAATGAATGCTTGCCGCTCAACAAGTAGAGATAAATCTCGCTACCCATCGGCTCCATCACATCCACTTGCGCGTTGATGAACGCACTGTTCATCTGACCCGGAATATAGTCACGGTCGTGGATGTCTTCGGGGCGAATGCCGAGCGTGACTTCTTTGCCCAGATAGGGTAGCAATGCCGCGCGGCGTTCGGGAGGAACGGGAATCTGGAAGGTTACCGCGTCCACCTTGAGGTCTTCGCTCGTTCCCGCGACTTTGACAT
>JAOACU010000582.1 GCA_026417715.1 Anaerolineae bacterium
GTGCAATACAAGCGCGCGCTGGATGACATCAACGCCGAACTCCCGCCGACCTATCGGGACACCGTGCAAATTCCGTTTACGAATCTGCGCATCAATCCCGAACTGGGATTCAACCCGCTTGTACGTTGGCAGAATTTCATCGAGCAATTGCAAGACCCCACGCTTAGTGGAACCCAGAAAGCCCTGAGCGCGTTCGGCGTACTCTCCCCGATCCCGGCGGTCGAGGCAGGCGTACGCGGGATCGCGGGCGAAGAGTCGCTGGCACAAAAGACCGGGCGGATTGGCTAGTTTGCGCCGGTTTCGCGCGCGATCACGGGCGCGACCGCGATGTTACGCGCGGCAGGTATGGGCACGAACGTCATTCCCCCGGGTGGTATTCGCCCCGAAGAGCCAGTGCTGGCAGCAATCAACAAGACATTCGGCACGCAGTTGTCCAGTCGCGAAACGTACGAACCCACCTACGTTGGGCGCGCCTTGCTCGATATGTTCTTGAAAGGCGAGATTACCAAAGATGAGTATGACCGTGCGCTGACGCAACAGAGCGGGGCGGTATGGGACAAAGCCCTCAATCGCATCGAAGCCACACGCGGCGCGACCAATGTGGTAGGATTCTTAACCGGTCTCCGTCCGCGCGAGATGATGGCAAGTGAACAAGCCATCTATGATGCCCAGCAAGCGCGTGCACTCTTGAGCGAATACATCAAGAATGCCAACCCGCCGCCCGAAGAACTCAAAGAACTTTACAAGCGATTCGACGAACAATATCCGTTCTATGGCGCGTATGCAGTTCGCTACGCTGATCCTGAAAAGCGAGCGGCGCAGTTCGAGAACCCGCGCTATCTGGCAGAACTGGACAAGTTGAAAGCGGAACGCGACGCGGCACTTGCCAAATTACCCGTCGGGATGACGGGCGATCAGGTTACCCAAATCTGGGATCGCTATAACGAACAGGTGCGCCAACTTACCGAGAAATTCCCAAACATTGATTTTACCAGCACGCGTACGCTGACCCCGCGCGAGCAGGAACAGAAACTCAAAGAAGATACGATTCGTGCAGTGTTGGCGACCAAGCCTAATTATGATGACTATAAATCGTATGAAGAATATGCGCGCGCGCTGGCAGATTGGCAAAGACGGATTCCGCAGTTGGCACTCCAGCACAGCGACCGCGCTGTATCGCTAACGTTGAAAGACATCGAACAATATCAGCGAGAGAACGATACCGTCAAGCAAGCCCTCGATGCCGCGTTCAACGACTGGTACCACGAACGCATCAATGCAATGATCAGGGCACAAGAGGGATACGAGACTGCCGCCGAGCGTCGCATCGTCGAGAAAGTCATTGCAGACCAGTACGGCGATAAACCGAGCGAAGCCGACCTGCTGGCGCAGCTGCGCCCGCACGTCGACGGTCTGGTGATTCGCGACGAGAAGCTGAAGAAGGGTGCGCTGTTCCTGCCGCATGTCTGGGAAGGAATCCAGAAGCCCGAGAAT
>JAOACU010000583.1 GCA_026417715.1 Anaerolineae bacterium
GCGCGTGTAACCTTCTTCAGTACGATAGAAATGTGCGAGACGCAAGGTATGCTCACCACCTAGTTCCGCCAGCAGGTCGCGCAAATGCCCACGCTCTTGCGCGCTACTTTGCAACCGATTCTTTAGGTTTTGCCCATCTACCCACGCCTTGTCGCTGATGTACAACTCGACGGTGAAACCTTCCTTGTCTATGCGGATGGCGATCATCGCGTTGGCGTAAAAATGTCCAAAGTCCTCGAACAATTCTTTTTTCATCAACTTGATCGTCGTTTCGGGTTTGCTGTAGCGCAGAGTGAGAAAATCAATACGCGGTGTCGCGGGCGAAAGGCGCGACGCGCTGATGAGCCACTGCGCCATCCAGTGCGGATGCAAGTCCCACTTGTTTTGGCGAATCGTCGGGTAGATTTTGCGATGCAGCAAAATGAGTTTGTCCTTGACGCGTTCGCGTTCACCATCGTATTCAGCGTTGCTACCGATACCATTCGCAAACACGGCGTAATCGGCAGGAGTAAAAAACCATTCGTTGTTTGTCATCGTATCTTTCTCAGTCTCCAAAACGAGATTCCCAGAACAAGCAGTAAACTCATCGCACTGATTGATGCGCCTAGCACCAACGAACGTGGGCGGTACTCGAAGGTGATGGTATGCGTCCCTGCTTCGATCGGTACCGCGCGAAAAATTAGATTGGCGCGATAGATTGGAGCCGGCTGCCCATTCACGCGTGCTTCCCAGCCCGGATACCACGAATCGGTAAGCACAAGATAACCGGGCTGATCTGTTGTCGCGCGAATCTCGACGCGTTCGGGTTGGTAGTTGGTGATTTCGACCTGTCCTGTCGGGACACAAGCCGCCGATGGACGGAGGGACAGCGCATCCACCAATAACACTTCACGTTGCGGATCGAATTTCGGATCACGCAGACGCGCCAAGGAGGCGTCGTCATTAAGCACCTGTGCACAAGGGACAAAGAACGCACGCGGTAACACATTGTGATTTTCCCAGACCGCAACTGTGTCACTCATATACGCCAATGAAAAATCATTCTTGCCAGTCAGGGACGCGAGCGAAATCCACTGCCCTTGTGTATCCTTCAGCATCACCGCTTCAATTGTCAAACGTACCTGTGGTATCAAGGCATGCACACTGATCCCAGTGATTTCGCGCGGTGAGTTGGTATCGTACTGAACAAGATAAGTGTGTCCCTCGAACATCCGACCAAAAGCGCGCCAGAATGCTGGAAACGAACGCGCAATCGTAGCACGACGATGCAGAGCCTTTTTGCGATCATAATCCCAATCTGCTGTTTCTATACCCAAGCGTAATGGAAATTTTTCTATCTGCCCATCACGCTGACGAATCACCACTTCACCGACAATCGTGCCATCGCCAAACGCATCGGCTTGTTCGGTAAATGAGGAAATGCGCAAGGCTTGGATTGTAATTGGTGGAAACACTGCTTCGCTATTCAGCACATCCAGAGCCACAGTATGATC
>JAOACU010000584.1 GCA_026417715.1 Anaerolineae bacterium
ATGCTAGGTGTCACGTTGGTTGCAGATTGGCAACCCAAGCCCGGGTTCAAACTGGGCGCAAAAGATATCGAAGGACGACAAACGTACTTGGGAAGTTTGGTGTGGCGGAATCCGAGATTGGAGATTCGAGAGTATGAGATTCCGACGCCGGGTCCCGAAGAAGTCTTGCTCGAAGTCAAGGCGTGCGGAATCTGCGGCTCCGATGTGCATATGGCGCAAGCCAGCAAAGATGGTTACATCTTTTATCCCGGACTCACCGGCTTTCCGTGCATTCTAGGTCACGAATTTTCCGGCGTGGTCGTTGAAGCCGGCAAGAACGCGTATGACAAACGCACGAACAAACCGTTCAAAGGTGGCGAACGCGTCACGTCGGAAGAAATGTTGTGGTGTGGACAATGTCGCCCGTGCGCGGACGGTCAACCGAATCACTGTGAACGTTTGAACGAAGTCGGCTTTAACGTCAACGGCGCATACGCCAAGTACATCGTCTTGCCTGCGCGCACGATTTGGAGTTTAGAGCCGCTTGCCGCGCGCTACAAGGGCGACGACATCTTTCTCGCCGGTAGTTTGGTCGAGCCAGCATCGGTTGCATACAACGCGGTGATCGAACGCGGTGGTGGCATTCGTCCCGGCGATCGCGTCGTGATTCTGGGTGGCGGTCCCGTCGGTATTGCCGCATGCGCGATTTTGCGTCGCGCCGGCGCATCCAAAGTGATCATCTCCGAACCGCAACCTGAACGCGCGGAAATGGCACTGAAACTGGGTGCCACGCATGCCATCAATCCACTCAAGGAAGATTTTGCCGAGCGTGTGTTGGAAATCACCGAAGGAATGGGTGCGGACTTGTTTATGGAAGCGACGGGTTTGCCCGAAGTAGTTTATCCGCAAATCGAACGCGTGATCTGGGAAGGGCGCACGTTGAATAGCACTGTTGTCGTGACCGCGCGCGCGGAAGCCAAAATGCCGGTGACTGGCGAAGTGTTGCAAGTGCGACGTGCGCGCATCGTCGGCGCGCAAGGACATTCGGGGCACGGCAACTTTCCGCGCGTGATCGAGTGTATGGCGGACGGAATGGATTTGACACCGATGATCACCAAGAAAATTTCGTTGGAGCAAGTGCCAGAGAACATTATCGGCTTGCAAACGGATCGGAGTAATTGCAAGATTACGTATGTTGCGAGTAATGCGTGAGGCGTGATGCGTGATTACGTTTCACGCCTCACGTCTCACGCCTCACGTCTCGCGTCCCACGCACTATGAATCAACTCACAATGACATCATACCCTACCTACGATATTCTAATGTTCGGTCACTTTGCCAAAGACCGCAATGTGGTTGATGGGCACGGCAAAATCGAATCGGGGGGCGCGGTGTACTTTGGGAGCATCGCCGCGCGACGACTCGCGCGCGTCGCGATCGTCACGCGCTTGCATCCCGACGATTTTCCGCGTCTCGATGAAGTCAAACGCGAAGGGATTGATGTGTTCGCG
>JAOACU010000585.1 GCA_026417715.1 Anaerolineae bacterium
TCGCGTTGCCGCTGACAAGCGCGATTGTGCTGATTGGCGGCGTACTCGTCGTGCTCGCGTTACTGCGCTGGCACGAGGTCGCGTTGTACATCGCTATCGTCGCGGTGCCGTTCGGTTCGTTGTTTCTGATTCCGCTGGGTGTAGGCAATCTAACAGCGGTGGACATTGCCGTCGCGCTACTTGTCGCGTTGTGGTTTGCGCGGATGATTGTGCTCGAACGCGGCATCACGATTCGTTTTCCGCCGCTCACGCTTCCGTTTGCGCTGTTTTTGTTCGCCGCGCTGATTTCGATCACGAGCGCGTTATCGTTGCAACACGCGATTAAAGAGTTGACCAAGTGGCTAGAAATGTTCGCCGTGTATCTCTACGTGGCGAACAAAATACATCGCGCCAAGATGACGCGCGCGCTTGCCGTGATGTTCTTTGTGGGATTCGCCGAAGCCGCGATTGGCATCTACCAATTTTTCTTTCGTTGGGGTCCCAAAGGTTTTTTGCTCTTTGGCAATTATTTGCGCGCGTTCGGCACATTCGAGCAACCGAATCCATTTGCGGGTTATTTGGGGTTGATTATCCCTGTGGCGTTCGGTGTCGTTCTAGGCGCGTTGTGGCAGTTTTCTAGTTTTCAGTTTTCAGTTTTCAGACGTTTTCAGTTTTCAGTTTTCAGACGCAACCTGCAACTTGCAATCCTGACTCTTCTCGCCGCGTTCGCGTTTGTCGCGATGCTTGCCGCTGCAGTGATGAGTTGGTCGCGCGGCGCGTGGTTGGGCATTGCGGCAGGGTTACTCGTCACGCTCGTCGTGCAAAGTCGGCGCGCGCTGATGTTGACGATTGTTGCCGCGTTCGTGGTGACATTCGTCGTCTTGATGAGTAGCATCAACCTGATTCCCGACGTGATTGCCGCGCGCTTTGCCGGTATCACTGATTACTTTGGTGTGTTCGATGTGCGCGGTGTGCGCGTGGACGATGCGAACTATGCCGTCGTCGAACGGATGGCACATTGGCAAGCGGCGTGGGAGATGTGGCTCGCGCGTCCGATTTTTGGTGTGGGCATTGGCAACTATGCGGTGGTGTATCCCGCGTTCGCGTTGCCGCGCTGGGACGATCCGCTGGGACACGCGCACAACTATTTTCTCAACATCGCCGCTGAAACGGGAACAGTCGGCTTGGGTGCGTACATTCTCTTGTGGCTTGCCGCGTTTTGGCAAGGTTGGCGCGCCGTGCGCGCATCGGTGGGACTGTGGCGTAGCATCGCGGCAGGTTTGCTGGGCACACTCGTCGCGCTGTCCGTGCACAACACGTTCGATAACTTGTTTGTGCACGGGATGGCGGTGCAAGTGGGCATCGGCTTGGGAATGATCGCGGTGCTGACGAAAGACGAATGACGGATGACTGATTGCTGATTGCCGATTGCCGATTTTCGATTGCCGACGGACGCTCGCGCGCTCAATCGCAAATCGCAAATCGAAAATCTCAAATCCTATGTCC
>JAOACU010000586.1 GCA_026417715.1 Anaerolineae bacterium
ATGTCATTTTTCCCGGCAAATACACCTACACGGTGACCGATCCGCAAGAACAAGCCAAACACGCGCTCGAAGATTTGGACCCCGACTTTGCGCGCAATGTGCAAGCGGGCGACATTATCGTCGCGGGCAAAAATTGGGGCAGTGGCTCATCGCGCGAACAAGCCGCCACGTGTCTCAAATACGCCGGCGTGCGCGCCATCATCGCCAAATCGTTTGCGCGCATTCACTTTCGCAATCTGGTGAACAACGGCGTCGTGCCGATTGTGTGCCCGCGCGCGGTGGATGCGATTCAACCCGGCGAAACCATCGAAATTGATCTCGATGCGCACACGATTCACTGCGCGGCAGGCACATTCGATTTTCCACCGCTCTCACCCACCTTGTTCACGATTATCGAAACTGGCGGCTTGATTCCGATGCTTCGCCGCAAACTCGGCACGGAACATCTGCCGATGCCAGAAATAAAATCAGGAGGAGAATAGAAATTTCAGATTGCAGATTTAGGATTTCAGATTGATATTCCCACAATCAAAAAATCTTAAATCTTAAATCTGAAATCTAAAATGTACAAGATCGCTTGGTTACCCGGTGACGGAATTGGTAAAGAGGTGTTGAACGCCGCGCGCGTTGTGCTCGATGCGCTCAAACTCGATGCGGAGTACATCCCTGCCGACATTGGTTGGGAATTTTGGTGCAACGAAGGTGACGCGCTACCGCAACGCACGATTGACATTTTGCGCGCATCGCATTGCGCGCTCTTTGGCGCAATCACCTCGAAACCGAAAGAAGAAGCGGAAGCCGAACTTGCGCCGCACCTGCGCGGCAAGGGCTTGGTCTATCGCAGTCCGATTGTGCGCTTGCGGCAAATGTTCGACTTGTATGTGAACTTGCGTCCCTGCAAAGCGTATCGCGGCAATCCGCTGAACTATCGCGACGATATTCACCTCGTCGTGTTTCGCGAAAACACCGAAGGGCTGTACGCCGGCGTCGAGTTTCATCCCGTGCCCGATGCGGTGCGCCACGCACTCGAAGCATCGTCGAGCGCGATGCGCGCGTTCCACGATGTGCCATCGGACGAGATGGCGATTGGCGTGCGTGTCATCACGCGACGTGGCGCCGAGCGCATCATTCGCCGCGCGTTCGAGTACGCGCACCAACACAATTTTTCCAACGTGACACTCGTCGAAAAGCCGAATGTGTTGCGCGAGACGAGTGGCTTGATGACGCGCGTCGCGCGCGCAGTCGCGCGTGATTTTCCACACATCGAATTGCGCGAAGCAAACATTGACGCGATGATGATGTGGCTGTTGAAAAATCCGCAACACTACAGCGTGCTCGTCACCAGCAATCTCTTCGGCGATATTCTGTCCGATTTGTGCGCGCAACTTGTCGGCGGACTGGGGTTTGCCGCGAGCGCGAACATCGGCGACCACTATGCCATTTTTGAACCGACGCACGGCTCGGCGCCCAAGTACGCTGGAC
>JAOACU010000587.1 GCA_026417715.1 Anaerolineae bacterium
GTGTGGGCAAGTATTGCGGGTGTGCTCAAAGTACGTTTCAATGTCAACGAAGTGCTGAGCACCATTATGCTCAACTCGATTGCTGGCTTTTTTATGGTGTATCTGCTCACGGGTCCCATCATTGATCCTACCTCGCTGGATAATGCCATCAAGATTCCACAGACGCAACGCCTACCCAACGCGACCGATTTGTGGCGCTGGATTCCCACGCGTTTTCACGCCGGTATTTTGCTGGGCATCGTGTTGGCGATCTTGGTCTATATCTTGCTGTGGCGCACAACGATTGGCTATCGCATTCGCGCGGTGGGGGCAAACCCACGCGCCTCGCGTTACGCCGGCATCAACGTCGGTCGTTATCAATTGCTAGCATTCATCTTGAGTGGCGCGTTTTGTGGTTTAGCCGGCGCGGTTGAACTCTATGGTGTAACGCATCGCTTGTTCAGCGATGGTTCGGCGCACGGATTTACCGGGAACGCCGGCTTTAACGGCATCGTTGCCGCGCTGTTTGGCGGACTACATCCGATTGGCACAATCCCGGCTTCGATTTTGTTTGGCGCATTGCTCGTGGGTGCGAACCAACTCCAACGAACCATCCAAGTGCCTTCCGCGTTCGTCATCACGCTTGATGGCTTGATCGTTGTATTTGTCGTCGCGTCGCAGATTTGGGCGCAGAGACGAAGCGTCAAACGGGTATCGGCAGAAACTGCACCGCAACCAGCCAAAGCGGAAACATCATCGTAAATTTCAGATTTCAAATTGTAGATTGCAGATTAATAATTGATGTTACGCAGTTTTGCTTGTCACCTTGAGCGAAGCGAAAGGTCTAGCAATTTTACTGATCATCATAGTTCCGCTCAAGACCACAATTGATTTGTTGGATTACTTTGCTGGATTCTTCGCTACGCTCAGAATGACCTGCGTAAGATGAGTGATTAAGAATCTAACTTTCTCCAACCATAACTCTGAACTCTAGCCCTAACTCTTCGCCTGCGCACCGACCACGCTCAATACGCGCATTGTCAATGCTAATCCACGGCGCACAGCTGGATCGCGCATCTGTTTTAACAACGCCAACAGTGAATCATCAACGGGTTTTTCAACCTCGCGCGTCGCAATCATCAGGGTGTTGTTGATAAACGTCATAATCTCTGGCTGGGTCATATTCTTGACCACATTCAGAATCAGGACGATATTATCGCCCAATTTCCGTACGTCGTCCTCAGTGAACGAGGTAACGATGTTATCGGCGATTTGAAGACCTCCTCTGGCAAACGCAAAGTAACCCTTGTGTTCCATCGCGGCAAGCGTGTCCACGATTTTCGCGAATGCTTCATCGCTCAGAGGTCCCATTGTCTCGATCAAGTCGAGGATACTTTCCAACTGATCGAGCATCTTTTCGATGTTGCGTCCATTGCGCAACAAACGTTTGAACAAGCGTAACAAATCATTCAGACTCACGTTCTCTTGCACTTCTTCCAAC
>JAOACU010000588.1 GCA_026417715.1 Anaerolineae bacterium
GAATTAGACGCATTCAATTGCGTTGGAGCATGTTTTTTGTATCGTCGTAAGGTCTATGAAACTATTGGCGAGTACAATCCACAAGCACGCCTTGCGGAAGACTATGAGTATTGGTTACGCGTGCGCCAAAAGTTTGTTATGGTGCCACTGCATCAGCCCCTTTACTACTATCGCATACATCCGCATTCTTTGACAGGACACTCAGCAACCGCCTATGCTGCCCAGCGCGTAGCACATCGAGTACGCAGAGACTTGGGGATTATTACAGATACCGAATATCGGCATGCGCTGGCGCAGGTAGATATAGATGAAGCCTTTTGGCATTATCAAGGTGGAAATTTGGCAGTAGCACGTTCTCTGCTTGTCAAGGGAATCTTGAAGAATTCGCAATGGTGTCGGAATCGCGGGGTGCTTTCGGTTCTATTCCAAAGTATAGGGATTCGGAGGTTGACAGTATAGAGAATGTATATCAATCGTTATCTTGGTATTTTGTTCATTACTCATCGCTTTCCGCCGCGTTACAACGCAGGGACGGAAAATTATACATACGGGATTGCCTCCGCCCTACGCGAGCAGGGTCATAACGTTCACATTGTTTGTGGTGATGATGTGAATGTGGCTGATCACCGACGTTATCAAATTGACGTCGTGGACGAGCCATTCGAGGGACTACCTGTTCGTCGCCTCAGGTTCAATTATCAACTTGCTCCCGATCCGTATGGGTACCTGTACGTTGAGAATCCTCGCATTGAAAAAATTGTGACTTCTTTTGCCCAATCTATTCGACCAGATGTCATTCACGTCACCTCGTGCGTTCACTTGTCCGCCAGTGTCTTGCGAATAGGCCGTGTTCTCAACATACCTACCGTCCTGACGCTCACTGATTTCTGGTTTGTTTGTCCACAACCCAATTTATTGCGAAAAGGTATAGACCTATGTGAGGGACAACAAGACGGTTGGGTGTGTCTGGAATGTATGTTTGGCGAAACCAAAACTTTACGATGGCTCAAAAAGTTCCCAACGGATTGGTCAAGACATCTTGCGCGTCTTTTAAGATTACCAAGGGTTGGAAAATTCTTCGGAGGATCGCTTAACTTTATTGATGCCGTCAACCGTCGTAATCAAGTGTTACCTAACGATTTGGCACAAGTAGATTTAGTGCTCTCTCCCTCCAAGTTTCTGCGTCAGTGGTTTATCGAACATCGGTTAGTCAACCCCAATCAAATCATTCACTTGCCCCACGGGCACAAGACAGACTGGGCGGCGGTAGGCAAACACAAGACTCCTTCAGACACTCTGCGCTTTGGCTACACAGGTCACATCAAGGAACACAAAGGGGTGCACCTTCTGATTCAGGCATTCAAGCGATTGGACGCGCACGCCCAAGTCGCTTTGCACATCTACGGACAACTGGACCTGTCTCTTATACACATCT
>JAOACU010000589.1 GCA_026417715.1 Anaerolineae bacterium
GGGTACAGGGTACAGGAATCAGAAAAATCTGATTCCTGTACCCTGATTCCTGTACCCTGACTCCTGTACCCTGACTCCTGACCCCTTGTAACTCAATTGTAACCGCGCTCTGCTATTCTACACGCACAGGAGGACAGCGTTGCCTACCGAAAGTCCGCGTGTAGAATCGTTTGTGTTGCGGTTCGTCCAAGACGCGCAGAACGAGCGCGCCAGTTGGCACGCGGTCGTCGTGCACGTGCAATCGAATGAGGAAAAGAATTTTACGGATTTCGCCGATGCCGTAGCGTTTATCGCGCGCTATGTGCCTATCGGCGATTTTGTTTTCAGAACGACCGAAGACGGAAGACGAAAGATCGAGGACATCGGTCCTCGGTCGTCAGTCATCGGTCAAGCGGGAGAATAGCACTGGTGCAACAACCCACCGTCGGCATCGTCAGCGTCGGCACATACTCGCCGAAGAAATTCATCACGTCGAAAGAAATCGCCGAAATCAGCGGCTTGCCCGAAGAGGTGATTCGCGACAAGATGGGTATTCATCGCAAGTTCATCGGCGATGAGAATGATCACCCAAACGAAATGGGCATCCAAGCCGCACTCGATTGTTTGGCGCGCGCAAATTTTCCACCCGAAGAAATTGATGTGGTACTGTGCACAACCGAAGAGTGGAAAGAGTATTTGCTCTGGACGGCGGGAATTCACTTGGCGTACGAAATCGGCGCGCGGCGCGCCTGGGCGTTGGATGTGCATATGCGTTGCGCGACGACAGTCAACGCGATGAAACTCGCCAAGGATATGATGATTGCCGATCCTGAAATCAACACAGTGCTGATCGCGGGCGGTTACAAGGTGTGCGATTTTATCAACCTGAAAAACGCGCGCACGTCGTTTATGTGGAACATTGGCGCGGGCGGCGGCGCGATGCTGTTGCGCAAAAATTGGGCGCGCAATCGCGTGCTTGGTACGCATTTCATCGTGGACGGCTCGATGATCAAGCACGTCATCATTCCCGCAAGCGGCACCGTGCAACCACCGAGCGACGCGGCGCGCACACAAGGTTTGTTCTATTTCGATTTAGTCGAACCCGAGGCGATGAAGAATCGTCTCAACGCGGTTTCGATGGATAATTGGTTAAAGTGTGTGGACGAAGCGTTGCGCAAAAGTGGCACCAAGCCCGATGGCTCGCCATACACACGCGCGGACATCGGCTTTGCGAACATCTTGCTCATCAAACCATCGGCGCATCGCGAGATGTTGGAACGCTTGGGTCTGCGCGAAGACCAATCGGTGTACTTGAGCGAGTACGGACACACAGGCGAACAAGACGCAATGTTTTCGATTGTCGAAGGACTGAAACAAGGTCGCTTGAAGGATGGCGATTTGATGGTGATTGTCGCCGCTGGAATCGGATATGTGTGGGCGGCGGGTGTGGTTCAGTGGGGAACAGGGTACAGGGATCAGGGTACAGG
>JAOACU010000590.1 GCA_026417715.1 Anaerolineae bacterium
GCCGACGAGATCACCAAACGTAATCAGAATGAAAAGGTGTTCCATCGTGCCGCGCGTGCGCGTCATTGCACGCGCCATATCGTGCACGAACATTCCATACAGGACACCACCGAGCACACGACGCCAGTGTTGCCAAGTACTCACCGATGCGTTGACTAGAGTGGGGACGGAACGTTGTACCAAGGTGTACTCTCTCCAAGCCGTGCGCGCGACTGCCAAGCCGATGACTTGGGCGACTCTTCGATGGCTTGCATCACGCGCGACGCGCGTTCGATAATCAGTGTTTTCTCGTTAGGGTCGAGTGTCTTGAGCGCAAATCCCATCAAGCGTTGCAAGTTCATTGTTGCCGTTTTGTACCAACCCCAATCATCGGCACACAGGCGCGTAATCGTGGCAAGTTGGATTTTGCCCGGCTCGTCGCGCGGACTGATTTCATGTTCCAAGAGCAACGCGCTCAGTTCGCGCAGAATCTCGTTCGACATCTCGACAAATTGCAAGCGTGATAGAAACAGCGCGGTTTCGGGCAGAGGTGCATCCTCAAGCGTCAAAAAAGGTACAAGATTGAACGTGTGATACATCGAAAAGGTATCCAAGTAAATCGTTGATGTAAGATTCCGTTGCGGATGGTTAAAGCGCAGTGCGCGCGTAGATGGTTCGGTCGTTAGTGTTCGATAGCCCAGCGATGTGTATAGCCGTTCGATGGCAGGACGTTGCACCGTGAGCGCGCCAAAAATCAGGTGGCGTTGGATAGGAGGTGTAAGTAAATGACGCGCGCGTGGGCAACATAACCACGTGCCAAGTTCACCCAACACGCGCAAAGTGATTTGGGCTGGGAGTGCCTCGCGCATAATGCGTCGCCATTCGGCTTCGAGTTCCACAAAGGATGTGCCTTCGGTGGTTATCGTTGGCGCGGTGGGTTCGCTCTTGCGTCGCACGGTGGGCGCGCGCGGTTGGAGAACGTCGGATAATTTCTTGGCGACAAGGTCAGCGTTGAGGCGCACGATGGGTATGTTCACATTGCGCGCGCAGACGATTCCCAAAACTCCGCCACGCAAATTTTTGAGCACCACATACCCTTGTCCAAAGTTCAAATCCACGTCCGTCAGCCGAACCCCTGAAGTTTCGAGCGTGCGCAAGGTTTGGTGCGCAATGCGCGCGGCGCGTTGGGCTTGCTCATCGGTATAGCGCGGAGCCAGTTGAGTCACCACCTTGCCTTCATCGGAACAGACAAACGAACCGACGACACCGAGAATCGAATTCAGTTGCTTGAGAAGAGCGTCTATCTCATTCACGGTTAACCACGTGAGCGACAAAGATGCATCCTCCACGAAGGACACCAAGATCACGAAGAAAAATTCGTGTGCATTCGTGTCCTTCGTGGATCAAAGAATGTTTGAATCTCTTACGCCGAGCGTCCGCGCGAGAAAATTTGGAATCCCACATGGCGCAGTGCATCGAGCG
>JAOACU010000059.1 GCA_026417715.1 Anaerolineae bacterium
AGATGTGTATAAGAGACAGGTAGTGTGTGGCGTGAGATAAAATTCTGCCGTGTCCCACGTCGCACCAAAGAACACACCCAGCCCGATTTTCGCGCGCGCGCCCACGTCAATCGGAATTGTCTCGACGACAATCACTTCGCCTTCCTTCCATTTGAGCGTGGGATACCAAAACGCGAACATCAAATCGGGAAGTTGTGCGTCGGCGCGCGGCGCACCGTTTTCATCAGGATAGAACGGAAAGAGCGCGAAATTGTTGTCCAAGCCCGCGAGGCGCGTCCAGTACAATCGCAAATAAACGCGCTGCCAATCGTCTTGTGCCACATCGTAACCCAGAAAACGCAACTTGTCTTCAAAATCAATGTGCAGACGATATTGCGGCGTCGTCCGCGCGCGCAGGAAATCGAAAAACTCGTCGGGCAAGTCGCGACGCGTGAGACCGCGTTGCAAAAGAATGTATCCATCCGCCGCGTCACGAATCCCGAAACCTTGGTCGAGCGCATCGCGATAGTGACGCACGTAATCTACGGGGTTGGTGCGCGCTTGCGACACATCGAGCAAGATGAACTGCGTATCGGGTGGCACAGGCAATTGCCCAAAACGATACACCACGCGCCGATGACTCACGTGCGGAAACAAGGTGGAGGTGGTCATCACCGGCACATCGCGCGGAATTTGCGCGGTGAACCGCGCGAGCAAACGATGATGTGGCGTGACCTCGTGCCACACAAACTCTCCTCCGATTGGCGTGTACCCGGCGATGAGATGATACCCAAGCGCGACAGTGAATCCTGCGATGACAGGCAATCGCAAATCTAAAATCTTAAATCTGAAATCTAAAATCCGCTTGGCGCCTCCAATCGCCGCTAACACAAAGTACGGCGCGACAGGCGCGGAATAGTGATACGTTCCTGAATACTGTGCTTCATAGTTGCTCAACAAATTCAAGAGCAACGATGGCGCACCCACGAGCAACGGAATCGGATCGAACAGCGCGAGAAAACCGACCGACGCTAACAACTTGAGGAGATACTCGATTCTGCCCCACGTCAACAAACTCGTCAACAGCGTCACCACATCGCGCGGATAGCGATCCACGTACGGCATTTCACCGCGCGGCTGAAAGTGTGGGATGATGACAAACACGGTGAGGTAGAACCACACCAGCGCAAGCGCGGCAATCACGAGTGGCTGCAAGTTGCAGGTTGCGAGTAGCGGGTTGTGAGTTGCGAGTTGCGAGTTGCGAGTTGCAAGTTGCAAGTTAAATGGTCGAAACCTGAAACCTGAAACCTGAAACCTGAAACTTGAAACCCGAAACCTGAAACCAAAATACAACGACATCGTGAACACCAGCAGTGCCACATCTTCCTTCACCGCGAGCGCGATGAGCGAAAAGAGTGCGTAACGTTTCCACGCGCGTTCTTCGCCATAGTGATACGCGAACAACAGCGGCGCGGGCGCGAAGGTGATGGCGTGGAACTCGGCGAGATTCGCGGCTTGGAGCGCGGGGAACATCAAGTACATCACGACAAAGATGATTGCCCACCATTCACTCTGCAACTTGCGACGCGAGATCCAAAAAATCGGTAGCGCGCCAAGCGCAATGGCAACGGATTGCACGACGAACAACGATTCGATGCCTTCGTGAATCAAAAAGACGAGTGGAATGACGAAGAAAATCAGTTCGACGTGATGTGTGAGTCGTCGCATTTGCACGCCGTTTGGTCGCGTGTCTTCTAACCAATGACCATGCAACGTGTTCCACAACGCTTGATCCATCTGCCCCATATCGGACGCGTAGGTGCGAAAGGTGTGGTGACGTTGAATCGAAAGCGCGGAAAAGTACACGCTGTACGCGAGCATCAGCGCGAGGACGATGGACAGGGCGAGAGGCGATGGGCGAGTTGCAATTGGAGATTGGAGATTGGAGATTGGAGATTGGGCTGTCATTTCCAGAATTTTTGCAAAAGTAGAACAAAGATGATACCGAGCACTTCGCCGATGGTTGACCACAGGCGCGTGGCAAGTGAGAACGCGACGGCAATCGGTGTGGGAAAGTACGTCGTGAGCATCAGCGCGAGCGCGCCTTCGCGAAATCCCAAACCACTCGGCGTGATGAACGACACGTAGCCGATCCAGTACGCACCCGCGTTGATGGCGATGAACGCAGGCAAGTGTTCGAGCGCGAGCGGTGTAATCGAAGCGATGAACAAGAAGAACGCGACTCCGTTCGTCACCCACATCAACGTCGAAAAGAATGGCGACACAAGTCCGCGCGTAAACGTTGGTATCGGCACATCGAGTTGACGACGCATCACACGCGCGGTCAATGTCACAATCAGCCGATTCGTTATCGGTAACGCAAACACGATGACGACGAGCGCGAACGCGAGCGCGGCGAGAATCGGCAAGAGCGCGATGACCGTCGGCGAAAGCCACGCGCTCACCAAGTCGGGACGGACGACGATGAACATCGCACCAATGACTGCGGCAATCGCGAGCGCGAGCGCGGTGTAAATCGTTTGGCTGAGGAGTGTGTTTGTTTTGCTAACACCGCGTTCACTCAACATCATCATCAGCGTTGCAACTTGCCACACGTTGCCGGGAATGTAGCGTGTCATCACGGAAATATACCACGCGCGCAAGCCATACCAAAAATCAACTTTTTCACCAAGCGAAAGTAACACGCGTCGCCACGCTTCGACGGCGAACACGCGCGCTACCGTGAGCAAGATGAGCGAGACGATGAGCAGTGGCGCGTCGAATTCAAAACGCACATTCGACGCGGCGATTTGATCCCACGTTTGCACGAGCACGCGCCCCAAGAAAAACAGGACGATGAGAGTGAGCGCGTAGCCGAGTAAATTTTTGATTTGCGATTTGCGATTGGCGATTGAGATGTTAGTCACAAGCGATTATCTATCACCGATTGATAGATTTGGCTGTACTGCGCGGCGATGCGTTCAGGTGCAAAGCGTTCGCGCACCAACGCCGCGCCATTCGCGACGAGACGCGCCGCGAACGCGCGATCGCGCAGCACGCGTTCGATCGCATCAGCAAGCGCGCGCGCGTCGCGTTCGGGAACGAGCAAGCCCGTTTCACCATCGCGGATGATGTCGGTCACGCCGCCCGACGCTGTGCCGATAATCGGTGTGCCGCACAACAACGCCTCCGCGAACACGAGTCCCACACCTTCACGAATCGAAGGCAAGGCAAACACCGCGGCGCGCGCATAGTGCGCGGGCAACTCGGCTTGCGGCAACGCGCCCAGAAACTCGACGCACTCGTGCACGTTGAGATCGCGCGCGTGTTGTTCCAACGCCGCGCGTTCAGGTCCATCACCGATGATTTTTAGACGCGCCTCGCAACCCCGCGCGCGTAGAATCGCCAGCGCGTCAATCAGCGTGTCAATGCTTTTTTGTTTGGTGAGTCGTGCGACCGTTAGGATGAGATTGGAGATTGGAGATTGGAGATTAGAGATTGGAGAGTGGAGATTACAATCTCTAATCTCTAATCTCAAATCTCTAAACAACGGGTGCACTGGTTGCGGCACAACGTGCACCCGCGCCGCATCGGCAACACGCAGCGTCAAGAGTTGTTCGCGCAAGTACGTGGAGACGCAAACGATGGCGCGGGCGCGCGCGAATACCCAGCGCGCGAGTGGCATTGCCCAGCGCGCGCGGCGAAGCATTTCGATGTCAGTGCCGTGTGTGGTAACGACAAGTGGCACGCGCGTTGCGCACGATGCGAGCGCGCCGACGAAGCCACCAGGCATCCACCAATGCGCGTGCAAGATGTGTGGGCGTGTAGAGACGCTTCGGTGAAGCGTCTCGATCAAAAACGCGAACAAAAATACCACGAACAAAATTTTGTTGACGATGCTGCGCGCGACGAGTTCGTGCATTACGCCGGTGTAGGCAAGTCGTTCCCAACGCGCGGGGGCGTAGCGAAAGCGATGCACACGCACCGTGCCGAACGTTTCTGTATCGGCAAGCGACGCGGCGTGTGGTGCAACAACCTCGATGCGCATTCCGCGCGCGACGAGCGCATCGGCAAGGTGCAAAACAAACGCGCCCATCGGATCGGTGGGCGCGCGCGGAAAGACGTGCGCCAACATCAGGACGCGCCAATCAACGTGATTCATCGCGTCGTTCCAGTTCGCGCAAACGCGCGGCAAGCGCGTCCAAGCGTTCGTTTTGACTGACGATCAACTCGGCAAGGAAACCGACGACGAAAAATAACACACCGACCAAGAGCAACACACCAGCAAATTCAAAAATCGGACGGCGTTGCCCCAAGTTGATGAGATACATCACCGTCAGGATCGCAAAGGTGGAAAGCGAAACAGTCACGATGGCAAGTCCAATGCCACCGAAGAACAGCATCGGGCGACGCGAAAACGTGAGCAAGAACCACACGACGAGCACATCGAGAAACGAAATCGGCAAGCGTTCGATGCCGTACTTGGATTGACCAATCGTGCGCGGATGATAGTTCACGGGCACTTCGGCGATGGTGTATCCTTGCGCGGCGGCAAGAATCAGGAGGTAACGATGCCAATCGGAACGCAAGGGAATGTCTTGTAACACCTCGCGCCGAAATGCTTTGATCCAGTTCATATCGTGCACGCGCAAACCGAACAAGTGTCGCGAAACAAAATTCGCAAACTTGGAGGCGATGATCTTGCGATCGCGCCGACCCTGTCGCCAACCCGCGACCACATCGTACCCTTCGTTGATTTTCGCAAACAACTTGGGGATGTCCTCTTCGGGATCGGCTTCGAGGTCAGCATCGAAGAGCATAATGATTTGTCCGCGACAATGGGGCAAGCCGGTGCGCATCGCTTCGGTTTTGCCCCAGCGTTTGCGATGATGCAACACGCGCAAGAACGGCAATCGCGCGGCAACGCGTTGCGCTTCGGCGAGTGTGCCATCGGTCGAACCATCGTCCACGAGGACGATTTCACCACGCACACCCAGCGCATCGAACGCGCGCGCGATTTTTTCACACAGCGGCGTGATGTTACCTTCTTCGTTGTGTGCGGGTATAAAAATCGAAAGGTGGGGAGAATCGGACATCATAGGAAATTATAACACCATCGCGGGGTTTCGACAAAGTATTGCGTATTGCGTATTTCGTTTTACGCAATACGTGATACGCAATACGCAATACCTCTCACGTATCACGCCCTACCGATTCAATGATCCCCAACAACACCCTCCGCGCCTGCTCCGCCGCGCGCGCGCGATGACTGACGCGATTTTTTTCAGCGGTGGAGAGTTCAGCCATCCGCACGCCGCGTTCAGCGACGTGAAAGATCGGGTCGTAGCCAAAGCCGTTCGTACCGCGCGCATCGAACGCGATTTCGCCCTCGCACACGCCGTCGGTTTCCCACAGTTTGCCATCGGGCGTGGCAATCGCAATCACACAGCGAAAGCGCGCGGTGCGTTTGCCAGCGGGTACGTCGCGCAACTTGGCGAGAAGAAACGCGTTGCGTTCCGCGTCGCTTTTGTTTTCGCCGGCGTAACGTTTGGAGCGTACGCCCGGTTCGCCGCCAAGTGCATCCACCTCCAAACCCGAATCGTCTGCCAGTGTGAGCAAGCCACTTGCGCGCGCGTAGCCGAGTGCTTTGAGGCGCGCATTCTCGGCAAGCGTTGCGCCGGTTTCGGGCACATCATCGCGAATGCCTACATCATCCAACGTGACGAGTTCAAATGGCAAATCCGCGAACATCGCTTGGTATTCGATCAACTTGCCGCGATTGTGTGTTGCAATCAGTAAACGCATTTTTTTCCTCTTGACGTGTAGCGACTCTCGCGCTACAATGCAATCCGCTAACTGCTCAGCCGTACTGAATTTTGCCACAGGGCGCACAGAGGACACAGAGAAATATCTTTCTGATCCAAGCAAATCTCTCTGTGTTTTCTGTGTCCTCTATGGCAACCCGAGTAGTTACGCAATCCGAATCAAAATTGCTTCGGGGGCATTCGTGGAACTGATTTTGATTAGCGTACTCTTTTTGGTAATCATTGTCCTTGCGGGCTGGGTCGCACTATTGGAATGGCGCCATCGCCAATTGGATCAATCGTTTCGTTTGTTGATGACGGGACGCGGTGGCACCGATTTGGAAGCCGCGCTGCGCGAGTTTATCGCGCGTCTCGAACAGATCGAACGCGCCGCGCAAACGATGGATCATCGCGTCACCGATTTGGAAGTGAAACAACCGTATATGGTGCAACATATCGGCGTGGTACGATTCAATCCGTTCTTGGACAAGGGTGGCGATCAGAGTTTTGTCGTCGCGATTTTGGATGATCACGCCGACGGTGCAGTCGTGAGCGCATTGCACGGGCGCAACGATGTGCGCGTGTACGCCAAGCCCGTGATTGGAGGACAATCCACTTACACGCTCACTGCTGAAGAAAAGGAAGCGATCGCGCGCGCAATGAAACCGCGCGCATAGACAATTTCAGATTTAGGATTTAAGATTTCAGATTTGTCCTTCAGCCGAATTAGGTCGCGCGAGAATGTTCGCCGATTTGATTCGGCTGATTTTTCAATCTGCAATCTGAAATTTGAAATTCATTGCGTTGTCGCGCGGGAAGCGAATGAATGAGTGACAAGCCACCGACGAACGCGAAACTTGCCGCATACAGCAACAAAAACGGCAGGGTCCAAACCAAGTGGCGTTGCCACGCAATCATCACTCCGACGCACGCATACGCGGCGAGGATCAGTTCTCCCAGTGTTTCCCACGAGAAGGGCAATGTATAGTGTTTGGATTGCCACGCGTCGTTTTGGCTCTCCACACGGAACTTGGGTGTGCGTCGAAATGTGTTGCCGCGCCGCGTGAACGCATCGAACACCGCTAGCGAATTGTTCAGCGCGATGCCGGTGCCCAAGAGCAACAGCACCGCGAAATAGCGAAAACGCGCGAGCCAATCGGGATAGAGCGCGCGCTGCGAGAGCGCATACATCACGATTGGACCGAACATTGCGAAACTAAAGTACAGCATAACGTCGGGAAAACGCGCGTCCAACATCATCGAGGGGACGAGCGTGAGTAACAGCGCGAGCATCAGCACGTTCATCACGTAACCTGAAAGATGTAACAAACCCTCGATGCGTTTGAAGAGCGAAAGACCCGGCGTCGTCAATACGCGCGCGCCGAGTTTGAGCAAAACCTGCGTTGATCCTTTTGCCCAACGATACTGTTGACGTTTGTAGGCGTGAATTTGAGGTGGCAATTCCGCTGGCGCGACCACATCGGGCAAAAACACAAATTGCCAGCCGCGCATCTGCGCGCGATAACTCAGGTCGAGGTCTTCGCTGAGTGTGTCGCCTTGCCATCCGCCAGCATCTTCGATGCACGCGCGTCGCCACACACCAGCCGTGCCGTTGAAGTTGAAGAACAAATCGTTGCGATGCCGCGCGGTCTGCTCAACGACAAAATGCCCATCGAGCGCGAGGGCTTCGGCGCGTGTGAGTGGCGAGTACGTCGCGTTGAGATGCCCCCACCGCGTTTGCACGAGTCCTACCTTCGGTTGCGCAAGCAGGTGAGGAATCGTGCGCCGGAGAAAATCGCGCGGCGGTACAAAATCGGCGTCAAAGATGGCGATAAATTCACCGTGCGTGCGTGCCAAACCAGCCGCGAGCGCGCCGGCTTTGAAACCACTGCGATCCGCACGTCGAATCAACTCGATGTCGTCCCCGCGCCGCCGATGATATTCCACGCGTGCGCGCGCCAGCGCGGTCGTCTCGTCGTCCGAGTCGTCCAACACTTGGATTTGCAAACGTTCGCGATCCCAATCGAGCGCGACCGCCGCGTCAATCAATCGTTCGACCACGTAGAGTTCGTTGTAAATCGGCAATTGTACCGTGACGTGTGGCATATCGGTCAATGGTGGTGTTTCGATACGATGCGCGCGCGTGCGCCAGTACAGACCAACCGTGAGTAGAATATTAAAACCATAAATCGCAAGTAGAGTGGCAGAAACGAAATAGATCAATCCCAATAACTTGTCCACGCAAAACCTCCGGCTGTCGTTGACGTAGATGACAACAAGACCAAAGTATATCACGGATTGGGTTGAAGACAAAGTTTGGGACGCGCGTTCAGTTTGACACAATCGCCGCTCTCTGCTATACTGTGGGGCGCAACGCGGAGGAGTGCCGGAGTGGACTATCGGCGCCGCCTTGAAAGCGGATGGGCCAAAAGCCACGGAGGTTCGAATCCTTCCTCCTCCGTCGTGCTGGATTTCAGATTTTAGATTGCAGATTGAAAACGAAAAATCTGAAATCATCAATCTGAAATCTGCAATGACTTGGAGGGGTCGCATAGCCTGGTCTAGTGCGGTCGCCTGCTAAGTGACTACAGTGGTCCTAAAAGCCGCTGTCGCGGGTTCAAATCCCGCCCCCTCCGCTCGTTTAGTGCAATAGTGCAATAGTTGTATAGTTCGATGGTTGATTGATTCAACTAATGCACTATCGCACTAGCAAACTATCGAACTATCTCCCCGTAGCGCAATTGGATAGCGCGCAGCCCTGCGGAGGCTGAGGTTGCGAGTTCAAGCCTCGCCGGGGAGGCACACGAAAACGCTCCTAGAAAAAATCTGGGAGCGTTTTTTTGTTTGACGAGTGCATCATTGCAGGCTCAACCCCTCGAATCCAACTTTGCACCAATCTTGACTTGTGCTAAACTTGCCCGCGTGCACAAATCTCTTCCTTCATCGTTCGTCCTTCGTCTTTTTGCTTTGCTCGCGCTCTGCGTTCTCGTCGCGTGTGCGCCCACGCCCAAACGCGTCGTGTTGTTGGTAGATGGTACGCGTCGCATCACCGAAACGACAGCAACGACGGTGCAAGAAGTTTTGCGCGAACAAGGCATCGTGTTGGGCGACAACGACAAGGTCGAGCCGCCGCCGTTTGCCGAAGTCGGTTTGAGTACGACGATTACGGTGACGCGCGTGACCTTCAAAACCGAAGTGGTGACGCAACCTTTGCCGTTCACGCGTCAACTGGTGCGCGATGAAATGTACCCCCAAAATCAGATTCGCGTGGTGCAACTCGGTGCAAATGGTACTGTCGCCATCACCTACACGCTCACGTACGAAGATGGTAAGCAGGTGGCGCGTCGCGAGACCGGTCGGCGTGTGGTCACTCAACCCAAAGACGAAATTTTGGCGATTGGCACGCAAGGGAGTTTGCGTCCCATCGCGCTCGCGTCGGGAACGATCGTGTACCTTGCGCACGGTAACGCGTGGGTGATGCGTCATTCGAGCAACGACAAGCGCGCGCTGACGACAACGGGCGATCTCGATGGGCGCGTTTTTTCTTTGTCGCTTGATGGACGCTACTTGGTATTTTCGCGCGCCGCGCCCGAAGCATCGCCGTCGTTCAACTCGTTGTGGCTGGTGGACACACTGATTGTGGGCGATGCGCCGCGTCGTTTGCCGGTGGACGATGTGCTTACCGCGCATCTTTCACCCGATGCGCGAATGTTGGTGTACTCGACGGGTGAAAAAACATCGGGCGCGCCGGGCTGGAAAGCGCGCAACGATTTGTGGCAACTGGTATTGACACCCAACGAAACGCGCGTGGCGCCACACGCGGCACAACCGATCTGGTTACCGAGTATGCCTGCGCCGTACGGATGGTGGGGCGCGCAATTCGCCTACGCGCCCGATGGACGCGCGCTAGCGTACGCGTTTGCAAATCAAGTGGGAATCATCGAGTTGGTGGGACGTCCGGTGCCGACGGCTGACGCGCCAGCGCCGCGTCGGGTGTTGAAAAAATTCGCGCCGTTCCGCGCGCCAGGCGATTGGGTGTGGGTGCCGCAAATCACGTGGTCGCCCGATAGTCGCTTTATCGTCACTACGATTCACGCGCCGCTCGGCAATCCCGATGTGGCAAGCGACGATCCGACCTTCGAGGTGTGGGCACTGGCGCGTGATGGTTCGGTCGCTGCTGCGCTTGCCAAGCAAACAGGAATGTGGGCAAGGCCGGTGTGGTCGCCTGCCGATGCGCGCGGCGAGAGTCGCATCGCGTTTGGTGTTGCGCGCGTGCCCAGCAATAGCGAACGCAGTTCGTACGTGCTAATGGTGATGGATCGCGCGGGCGGAAACCAGAAACAGATTTTTCCCACGCCCGAAAATGCCAACGAAGGATTGACGTTGATGCAAACCGCGTGGTCACCCGACGCGCGCCAACTGGTGACGATTCGTGATAACGATGTGTGGTTGTACGATTTTACCACCGCACAGTGGTCACAACTGACGGCAAACAGCGCAACGACGCGAGTGCTGTGGGGGAGATGACGGAGGACGGAAGACGGAGGACGGAAGACGGAGGACGGAAGACGAATGACGAATGTCAAACCTGAAACCTTAAACCTTAAACCTGAAACCTTGAAACCTGAAACCTCAAACCTCAAACCCATCATCGTTGACGGACACTTGGACATTGCTTGGAACAAGGTCGCGCTTCAACGCGATTTTTTGGAGAGTGTGACGCGCAAGCGCGCGCGCGAAGGCGCGAATCCCGCACACGGCGAGGGGAGCGCGCTCGTCGGTTTGCCAGAGATGCTCGCGGGAAATGTGCGTGTTGCATTTGGCACGATCTACGTATCGCCCGCGCGCCAGAATCGTCAAGCGTGGGGACGCACTTACAGCACGCCGCAAGAAGCGTACGACCAAGCAATTGAACAACTGGCGTATTACACCGAGTTGCCTGAACGCGACGAACGTGTCGCGCTCATCACCACACGCGACGATTTGGAGCGCGCGCTTGCCACGCCCGAGCAAGTCGGCTTGGTAGTGTTGATGGAAGGGGCAGACCCGATTGTCGAACCAAGCCAAACGCCCGAATGGTTCGAGAAAGGTGTGCGCATCGTTGGACTCGCATGGCGACAAACGCGTTACGCGGGCGGCACAGGCGCGCCAGGTCCGCTCACCGACTTGGGACGCGCGTTGATGCCGCAATTGGAGCGCGCGGGGATGATCCTCGACGTGTCGCATTTGGCGGAGGAAAGTTTTTGGAATGCGATGGACTTGTTCGGCGGCACAGTGATCGCCAGTCACTCGAATTGCCGCGCGCTAGTGGATTCGGATCGGCATTTGAGCGATGCGATGATTCGCGTGCTCATCGAACGCAATGGCGTGATTGGCATCGTCTTGTATGGGCGATTCTTGAAATCGGGCTGGGAGAAATCCGCGCGTCGCGAAGCACTCACTCTTGCCGATGCGGTGCGACACATCGAACACATTTGCGAACTTGCTGGTGACACGCGTCACGTGGGCATCGGTAGCGATTTCGATGGTGGCTTTGGAATGGAATCTGTACCGCGCGAAATCGAGACGATTGCCGATTTGCGTCGCTTGGGTGATGCACTCTCGGATGCGCGTTTCAGTGACGCGGACATTGCGAACATCTTGGGTGAAAACTGGATTCGACTGTTGCGTCGCGCGTTGCCTGGCTCAACGAATAGGTAACGAATAAACGAATCGTGCCGCTTGTTCGTTCGTGTTCGCGGGTAGAAAGCAGTCACGGGTTGATTTAGACCTCACAGGTCTCTGAGACCTGCGAGGTCTAAAACCTCTCTTTTCTACCCAAAGCGTTCGTTTATTCGTTGTTGATTCGTTGACGCGAATTTTCTGAAAGCAAAACTTTCTATAATGAGTAACTGTGGTACTTATGCATTGGTGCTGTATCTCGCACGCGCGCAAACGATTCGGATTGGAAAACTGGGCACATTCCGTTTTCCGCGCGGCTATTACATTTACGTCGGTAGCGCGTTGAACGGGTTGACGGCGCGTCTCGCGCGGCACTTGCGTCGCGACAAGAACAAGTTTTGGCACATTGATTACTTGTTAGAACACGCGCGCATCGCAGAAGTATGGACGCATCAGGGGAATGAGCGTTGGGAGTGTGTGTGGGCGCGCGCCGCGCTTGCTCTGCCGCGCGCGCGAATCGTTGCACCGCGTTTTGGTGCAAGTGATTGTGACTGCCCCACCCATTTGATTTACTTTGGTGCGTCACGTCCCCGATGGCATTGATGCGACCGTCCTCGTCTTTCGTCGTATTGAACTTGCACAATTGCCGCGCTTGTGCTAAACTAGAATAGGGATGCCCCTGTAGCTCAGAGGATTAGAGCAGCGGCCTCCGGAGCCGTGCGCGCGAGTTCGAGTCTCGCCAGGGGTACTAACCAATGGTGCTAGTTTGAACGAAATGATACAACCCCTTGTCACGCTGAGCCCTTACGTCAGG
>JAOACU010000591.1 GCA_026417715.1 Anaerolineae bacterium
GGTGCGGATGCCGGCGGCAAGCTCGTTGATGATTGCCGTGCTGTTGCGGCCAATGTCCACGTTCGGCGCGCGCACCGTGCCGTTGCTCACGCGCCGCCAATCGTCGGGCAGGCGCGCAATGGTGCGGTCGAAGCGCGCGCTCGTCTCGATCACATAGTTGCGGATGCGGCGGAAGTAAGTGGAAAGCAGCGCGGTCTTACAGCGGAAAAATGCGGCGGCGGCATCAAGCGCGCCGCGATAGACCGTACCCTGCATCGAGTCTGGGAAGACCAACGAGATCGGGATTCCGGCAGCCGCGCACACGTCCGCATCAAGCAATCGCCAATACTCGCGCGTGTCCGCGCCTGGTCGCGCTGGAACGTGTTGCTCGATTTTGTCGGTGGACTGAGCAACCACCACGCGACCACCGACCGCGCTTTGGTAATACTCGCGTTTGTTTTCGGTGTATGAACCAGATTCGGTTTGCACGCTCACGCCGCCGAACTTTTGTGAAAGCAGACCAAGACCCGGAGGTGGTTCACCGCTCTGCGAATAGACAACCGTCGAAAGATCGGCCGCATCTTTCGCCGCTTTCATTTCGAGCGCGCGCAAGTCCTCGCGGTCGTGAAGGACGTTCAGAGCGGCGGTGATGTATGGTGTGCCGCGATACTGAGACGGCCGAGACGGCTCGAAGATGTGAACCACATTGTCTGCGTCGTACCGCGCGAACTTGTCTCCTTGAGCCGCGATGAACCAGTAGCCAATCGGTCGTCCGTTCTCGTCAATTTCGACGCCATCAATCACGCGGACACCCTCAAACTTTTCGAGTTGAGGCGGAGTCTTGCAGCGGTGCGCTTCCACGAGTTGCACTCGCGGGAACTGGCCTTCGCGTGTGAGCACAACGAAAATTTCCCCATCCACAAAGAGAGAGCGCGAGATGATCCCCTGAAGGTTGTCAAAGCCAAGTCGGCTTTGAATGTCGGCCACCGGTTTCCACCGCTCCCACACGCGATCAGCCGCGATGTTCCACTCCGCGTCCGACGAGGCCGAGTAAAGCTGAATACCGGTTCCGACCGTGTATTGTTCCCAGATGTCGCAAAGCTTGGTGTAGAGCGGTGAGTTGCGCTCGAAGTCGCGACTGCGCGCCTGCAACACTTCGCGCGTGCCTTTGGTCAAATCCACCCGCGCATCGCCGTAGGTTAGCGGCCTGTAACTCCTGGAAGTCGTGAAGCTGGCCGCATCATATCGGTTGACGATCCTGGAAAGAAAGTTGATTAACCAGCGCTTCATGGTTGGAGCATCGTGAAGTCTTTGGTGAATCCGCGACACGGTTCCAGCCGCGCGAACATTTCGCGGTAGATAACCTCGTCATCATCCGTGCCTAGACCGGCTGACACCGAGTCGTAAAGGTCAATCAGGGTGCGATAGGCTCGCGCGATTTCCACCGTCGTGAGCGCACCGCTTCCCGAGAAGGAGTAAGAC
>JAOACU010000592.1 GCA_026417715.1 Anaerolineae bacterium
GATGTGGAACGCGCGCAAGATGCGCGCGCGATTGCCAACATCGCGGAACAATTCGCGTGGCTACCACCCACGATGCCCAAGGATTTGGAAAACGTCTTGCCGTCCATCCGCGACATCGCCGCGTATGCGCAAGCCGCGCTGGAGAGCGATACACTCTACAACAAGCAAATGCAACTACGCAACGCCATCGCGCAAACAAAGCGTGTCCGCGAAGGTCTGGCGTTGAGTCGCCATCGTCAAATCGCGGCGCGGTTTGGGCGCGCGCTGGAAACATGGGAGCACGTGCTCAGTCGGGAGTTGGGTGCGCTCGATGCGCGCGAAATCATCCCCAACGTGTATGTGGCAGGGTCACCGCTGGCGACTGCGAGCAAGGTGTTCAAAGGGCGGCGCGATCTCTTCACCGCACTTGAACGCGAATTGGCAACGCCTGCGGAAACGCGTCCCGCGCTACTCCTCTTTGGCGCGCGGCGTTGCGGCAAGACCTCCGTGCTCAAGCAACTCCCCGTGCGTCTGGGTCCCGAGGTGATTCCGGTGGAAGTGGATTTTCAAGATGCGACGGTGGCGGAGGATGTGAGTGGCTTGCTCTTTGTGCTTGCCGATCGCATTCGGCACAACGCGATGACGCATCGGCGCATTCAACTTCCGATGCTCACGCGCGACGATTTGCGCGCCGATCCGTATCTCGTTTTTCGCGATTGGCTTCAGCGCGTCGAAGAGACGATTGGCAATCGTTGGCTGTTGCTATGTCTCGACGAGTTTGCGCGTTTGCAAGAGATGCTCGAAGCAGGACGACTCGATACGCGCGTCTTTGGTTTCCTGCGCCATCTCATCCAACATCATCCGCGCGTCACTGTGCTTCTGAGCGGTTCGCACACGCTGGAAGATTTGCCTCCGATTTGGAGCGATCATTTCATCAACGTGCGCGTCCTCAAAATCGGCAATCTCAAAGAGGACGAAGCGCGCGAACTGATCGAAAAACCGATTGACAATTTTCCGCTCACGTACGAACCCGCCGCGGTCGAGCGCATTATCCAAGTCACCGGTTGTCAGCCGTACCTTGTCCAAGCGACGTGTCGCGATTTGGTGAACGCGCTCAACGAGGAGAAACGCACGCGCGCCACACTGGCGGATGTGGAGCGCGCGCTCGATTCGGTGTTGACGACGGGCATTGCGTACTTTCAAGACTTGTGGAGCAACCCGCGCGATAGCGATGATGCGCAGCGCGCGGTGATGCGCGCGATTGCGACTGGAAAAAACGTAGGGGCGATTTATGAACCGTCCCTACAAAACGCCATCCGCAAACTTGTCCACCGCGATATCCTAATGCCAAACCCGAAGGGTCTCGGAGACCCTTCGGGTTTCGTTGGAAGACGATTACGAGTTCAACGCGGTGATTGCACCGCTACGTCGCTATTCGCTTGTGCAGACAGGCGAAGGAACGCTGACGATGCACCGTTT
>JAOACU010000593.1 GCA_026417715.1 Anaerolineae bacterium
GACCCTGGACAATTCTCGCGCGGCGATGAAGGATTCTTTATCACCTCGATTGATTACATCTCGCGACACGAGGCGTGTTTGAATGCGGCAAAGGAAACACGCTGGGATTTGATCGTCGTGGACGAAGCGCACAAACTTTCGGCGTACGAGTACGGCAGCAAGTTGGATGAGAGCAAGCGGTATCGGGCGATCAAAGAATTGGCGCATAAAACCGACCATTTGCTCTTCCTCACCGCCACACCGCATCGGGGACGTAAGGATACTTTTCGTCGTCTGCTCTTGCTACTCGACGAAGACTTGTTCCAAAAAGACGAACACGTGACCCAACGTGTGCAAGAACAGGTGAGCGCGTACATCGCAGGGCAATCGTTCGATGAGGATGCGCACCTCAGCCGCGCGCGCAATCGTTTCTTTTTGCGGCGGCTCAAAGAAGAGATGGTGGACTGGGACAACCAGCCGCTGTTCAAACCGCGCCACACGCGCACTATCGGCTACAACCTGACGCCCGAAGAACTCGATCTCTACAATGCCGTCACGCGCTATGTGCGTTCGCAACGCAAGCAGGCGAAAGAGAAAAAGAATCGCAATGTCGAGTTGACGTTGATGGTGATGCAACGTCGTTTGGCGAGTAGCATCTATGCGATCACGCGCACGCTCAAAAATCGTCTGGAGGCTTTGGACGAAGTGTTACGCATTTTGCGCGACCCGAATCGCAGCGCGGAACGGCGTCGCGTGGGACGCGAGGATATGGACGAGATGCCGCAAGACATCGCCGAGTACGAGGAACTCGACGAAAGCGAACGCGAGGTGGTGGACAAGCGCATCTTTCGTCAAGTGCTGAGCGATAAACCCGAAGATGTGCAACGCGAACGCGATGAGATCGCGCGCTTGTACGAAATGGCGGCACATTTGAGCGGACACATCGAAGCCAAGTTCAATGAATTGCTCCAAGTCCTCGATTCGTCCGATGTGATTCGGAGCGATCACGAGAAACTACTCATCTTTACCGAGCACAAAGACACACTCGATAGTCTGGCAGACCGTTTGCGTCGCAAAGGATACAGCGTGACCACGATTCACGGTGCGATGAACGTGGACGAGCGCGCCCAAGCGCAAATCGAATTCAAGCATCACGCCAAAATTATGGTCGCCACCGACGCGGCAGGCGAAGGCATCAACCTGCAATTCTGCCGCTATATGATCAACTGGGACATTCCTTGGAATCCGAATCGGCTGGAACAACGGATGGGACGCATCCATCGCTACGGACAGACAAACGATGTGTGGGTGTACAATCTCGTCGCAGCGAATACGCGTGAAGGTGCGGTGTTGGAAAAAATCTTGCGGAAACTTGATTTGATGCGCGAGCAAATGGGCGAGGATCGCGTCTACGATGTGATTGACGATCTGCTCGAGGATGTGCCGCTCGTGCGATTGATCGAGCAGTCCATTGA
>JAOACU010000594.1 GCA_026417715.1 Anaerolineae bacterium
ATTCACAATTTGCGCTAAACACGGCACGCGATTCTTGACGCAAATCGTCACGAAATATAAACCCGCCGATGTGTAATCCCACCCACGCAAACGCGTGGACGGGATACGGTACTTGCCGCGAAAGAGCACCGAATCATCGGAACACATCATCCCATCTCGTAAAAACTAAACCCGCGACTTGATCGCGCAAGGCGATACGGAAAAATCACGCTTCGCCGCACGCGATCCTTGAACATTGCGATTCGGGTATGCGCATACACATTCACCTTGTCGAACGTCAACTCCGCGCCCCAATCGTCCATCAGTTGAATAATGCCGAGTGGAAACGCCGCTGACGTTCCGTACATCACCTTACCATTCTCAAACGTCAGTCCTTCATCGAGACGCGTGAAACCGTTCGGCAAAGTTTCGACTCGGCGTGGGAGATGTGCCAATTGGAAGAAACTGCCGCGCTTGCCAAAGTAATTCACCTGTGACGCCAGCGACTCAACGATAGCCAATGCCTCTGCCTCACCCTCGAACGCCAACGCCAAAATGCCATCGAGATGCGCGTACTCGCGGAAGGCGATGGAGCGTTGCATCGCGCCAGCACTGTCCGCGTCCTCGTCGTCTTCTTCGCCTTTCTTGTCGCGACGTTGCGGTTTGAGCACCTTGGCAAAGAGATTCGTCACCACGATACGTTCAGGTGGACGCGCCGCGAGGCGCAACGATTTGAGTGCGTCGAAAATCTCCGCGCCCGCGTCTATGCCGCGCGTGCGAATTCCCGCATCCAAGAACGCAGTGCGAATTGCGAACGGCGTCGGCAGAAACAATGTTTTCGCGCCTGTCGAGGTCGCCACACCGACTTTGAGCGAAAAGAGCGCGGCGGGATGGTATTCTGTGATTAACCACATAAATCTTGACCTCTTGATTCGCCGAGCGATGAATCGCACGGCTCAAACAGGTACAAGCCCGATGGCATCGGGCTGAATCGGCTTGGAGCCGATTTGAATTTTGTTGAGCCGTCGGTTTCCAACCGATGGCGAAATCACGCCACCTTCAGCGTGAACGGCACGCTGTCTGCAATCAACTTTTGCATCACCTCCGCAAACGCGCCCATTGAATCGAACTCGTGGACGGTGATGGCGTTGGGATGCAGCGCGTTGAGTGCGGCGGCAACGCGCTTGATCTCATCACGATAGCCATCGTCGAGCGCGCTGAGGAGCGGTGCGGGCACCACCTGCGTACTTACTGTGACTGCACCTTCAAAACCGAGAATGTGCGGATTCTGTGTGCCGCGCATCGCGCCGTTCGGTTCAACAAAGGTGTAGAGGATACTTTCGACGAATGCTGTGTAGCGGCGCGCGCGCTCATCTTCTTTCACGGCATACTTTTGCGTGATGTCGTTGTAGCCGATGCGCGCCATCTCGAACGAAGCGACAATGGCGTACACACCCGAACTCGCGG
>JAOACU010000595.1 GCA_026417715.1 Anaerolineae bacterium
CGGAGATGTGTATAAGAGACAGGGGCTAGGGTGAGGGTTTTCCTTCCACGCACGCTTGCAAAATTTGCTCCAACACTCCCTCGATATTCTGCAGTACCTCTCGATTCCAAAATCGTATCTCGCGATAACCTTGCTCGACCAACCATGCGGTTCGTTGTTGGTCGTACTCCACTTGTACCGCGTGTGAATCGCCATCCAATTCAATCGTCAATTTGGCTTCGGCGCAATAAAAATCTACGATGTAATTGCCAATGGGATGTTGCCGTCGAAACTTGAATCCGCCGAGTTGACGATTCCGTAAGCGTGACCATAGTTTGGCTTCAGCGGGAGTCATTGGTCGGCGTAGCGCGCGAGCGTTTTCCAAGATGCGCGGCTTGATACGATGCATTGTGCCCCTCACCTAACCTCTCCCAGCAGGGGTGAGGGACGTTTTCACAAACACCCACGGCGCGCCCACGCCTACCCACGCGCCCATCAGCGCGTAGCGCAGCAAATCAAAGAGCGCGTGTTCGGGGAAAATCGCTTTCAAACCAAAGCGCAGTGCCAACAGCACCGCAAGTCCCAGTGCGAATTTGACGATTTGTTTCCACATCACCGCGCGCGTGGCAAAGCGCACAAACTTGTTTTCGATAACAAGCGCAGTGTAAAAACCTAACAACACGCCCAGCGATTTTGCCGTATCGGCAGTGAAATGCAACGCGAGTAGCACAAGCGGAACGACGATTGCCAACGCGAGTTGCATCGTCCACGTTTGTTTACTCAACCATTCGCTCGCGCGCGGTTGCACGATGACGTACACTGCAATCAGTACGATGCCAATCGCCCAGCCCGCGAGCACATCTTGTGGAAAGTGATCGCCCAGGTACATTCGTCCAATGCCGACGAAGAGCGGGAGTACGATCGCCAGCGTCCACCATAGGCGCGTTTTCAGTTGCGTTGCCACATAGCCCCAGAAGATCGTTGTGCTTTGCGTGTGACCGCTGGGGATGCCGTACCCTGCTGTCTTGAACGGTGACCAAACGTTGGGGAATTGATGCGGACGCGGCGCGGCAAACAAATCTTTGAGCGATTGATTGAGGTATGTTGAGAAGAGAAACACGGCGGCAAGACGCATCCCCAACGCCTTGTGCAAACACCAAAAGATGAGAGGAAGAATGAGGACGTAAAAATCTTCCTCGCCGAGAAAATTGATCGTTTGGAAAAACGCATCAAACAACGGATTGCGAAACGTCTGAATCCAGCGGACAATGTCCAATCCCCAAGCGATTAGTTCGTTCATTGCTCCTCCATTTTCGATTTTAGATTGCAGATTTCAGATTGCCGATTTGGCTCATTGGCTCATTGGTTCATTGGCTCATTGGTTCATTGGCTCATTTTCTCACTTTTGCCTTTTGACTTTTAACTTCTCTCAACAACTCTTCCGCGTTCTTCCGCGTCGTCGCCGTT
>JAOACU010000596.1 GCA_026417715.1 Anaerolineae bacterium
TTTCTACCCAAGAGGGTCTCGCAAATGACTTTGCGAGACGCTTCGCTGCGCTCAGCGTGACAGAGTGCTTTACCAGCATTATTTTTGTAGTACTGCCAAAAACAAGCGGGTTCAAATCTATGAACCCGCTTCAAGTGTTGTCGTTTATGGTCCCGCAAGATTCTTGTTGATGAACGCGGCGGCAGCGTCCAACGCATCCTTGGCGGAAGCCGTACCCAGTTCCACTTTTTCAACCGCCTTGCGGAGTTGTTCATCGCTGTTGCCCAATTCGCTGAAAACGGGAATCGCGCTCGAATACTGCAGTGCTTTGATCACATTTTCGGCGTTCGGTGATTTGGCGTAATACTCTTTCAGCGCAGGCGCATTTGCCACCGATTTGCGAATCGGCACGTAACCCGTCTGGATGAACAGATCGAGACTGTTCTCCGAACTGGTCATCCACTTGGCAAACTCCCATGCGGCTTTTTGCTTCTCTGGCGTCGTCTTGAAGATGACGAGACTCGCGCCGCCAATCGGCGCGGAGCAAACTTTCTTGCACGGCAATGGCGCAACACCCACTTTGAACTTGGCGTCTTTCTCCACTGCTGCTAGCGATGCAGACGAACGCATCATCATCGCGACCTTGCCCGCGAGAAAATCGGCAGATGCTTGCGCGTGTTGATTTGCCGGCATCACCTTGTACTTGTTCACCAGATCACCCCAGAACTGAAGCGCCTCGATTCCTTCGGGACTATTGTAGATGACTTTTTTGCCATCATCACTCAGAATCTTACCGCCGTTCTGCATGATCATCGCGCTCAAGTACCAGTGCGTATCGGTGTGCGTGTTGAATCCCCATTGATCGGGTTTGCCGTCATTGTTGGTGTCTTTAGTCAATGCTTGCGCGGCTTTAACCAACTCATCCCACGTCGTCGGTGGTTTGTTGGGATCCAAACCTGCCGCTACGAACAAATCCTTGTTGTAGTACAACATTGGCACACTGTTGTTGAACGGCATCGTTACTAGTTTGCCGGCAAACTTGTTGTAATCCAAAAAGCCCTCGTAGATGTCTGCACGTTCTTGCTCAGTCAACAACTCGGACACAGGCACGATGGCACCCGATTCGGCAAGCGTCGGGGCGCCGCCCATTTGCGCGATGTCGGGTACGGTTTTCGCCGTGATTGCCGCCGTCAGTTTCTGCGCAATGTCGGCATAACTGCCTTGAAAGATCACGTCCACGACGATGTTCTTTTGCTCGGCGTTGAATTTTTTCACCATTGCCTCGATCACTTGACCTTGCGCACCGCTCAGTGCGTACCAAAACGTGATTTTCACAGGTTGCGCTGGAGGCGGTGGTTGCGTCGGCGCAGTAGTTGCGACGGGTGCTTGGGTCGGCTCCGCAGGCGCGGCTTTGGTCGGTTGCGGGACAGCGGGTGGCGCTCTGTCTCTTATACA
>JAOACU010000597.1 GCA_026417715.1 Anaerolineae bacterium
TGATTGCTGCGGGCGGTACTTGTGTTGGCACGCCGCACGCAACGAGCATCCAACCCAGTATGCTTAATCCCACAAGCAAATGCAAATAGCGAGTCACGTATCCTCCTTTGCGGATATTACCAATGGTACCAGTTTAAGTGATGCAGTGATTGTGTCACGCTGAGCACAGCAAAGCGTCTCGCAAAGTTGGTTGAGAGATTCTTCGCTCCGCTCAGAATGACCACTAGCATCAGTCGTTATTAGCGTTTCCATTCAATATGGTCGTTGATATGATACCGTTCAAACGTTTCCAGTATTTCTTGGCAAAAACGCATCGTGTCATCGTCACCCAGCGATTTGGCTAACTCGTACAAGTGTATAAACATCTTCTTGCCTGTTTCAGTTTGTTTATAATTCTTCTTCCTAAAGTTGTGAATGGAGCAAAGAGTTTGACCATTCGCGATTTCGGCTTTGCCTCCTAAATCTTTGGGTTTGATATGATCAGCGTGGATTTCATAGCCGTTGTGCCTACCGCGTCCACATATCACGCAACGATAATTATCTCGTTTGAAAATTTCCTCCTTTTGTTCTGGCGTGAAATCTTCTAACTCACGGTAAGCGACCGCCTTCGGATCGTATTTGTACACACCCTTGCGCACTTTGATAAGAACACCTTGCTGATGCAACTTTCGAATCGCGCGCCACGGATCGCGCGGAGGCGTACGATGTGTCTTTAGCCATTGCTCAGTAACCCAATCTACAACGGGACCGTGTTCAAGGTCTTGGTTGGGATGAGCATAAAAATACTCCAGAATAAGTTCACTGATGGTCTTATCCGTCATGCGTTTCCCCAAGGGATAACTTTTGCTGTCTTAATTCTGGTAGTGACAGAATACGCTTCTTGGCAAGTTCACAATACTTTTGATCAATCTCCACCCCGATTCCGATTCGCTCGAGCATCGCGGCAGCAAGCAATGTCGTGCCACTTCCCGCAAATGGATCGAGAACCGTATCGCCAACGAAACTAAACAGTTTGATGCAACGACGCGGCAATTCAATCGGGAATGGCGCGGGATGTCCAATTTTCTTTTTGCTCTCACCACTGAACGTCCAAACGCCGTTCGTCCAAGCCATAAATTCTTCTTTGGTAATGTCGGACTTTTGACTGCCGCTGGTCTTGCGCCATTGCTTTTTGTAGAGAACGACGATGAGTTCGACTGGCGCAATCACGAACGGTGCGGTGGCACTCATCCACGAACCCCACGCGGTTCGCCGTGAGATGTTTCCTTCGTTCCAGATGATCGTCGAATGATATTGAAAACCGATGTGCTTGGCAATCGTGGTAATATCCGCGCCGACGCTTTGTTGTCCACCCTTGTTTTTATCCAGAGGAATGTTCAAGCAGAATCTTCCATCGGGTTTGAGACACTCAAGGCATCGCGCGAGCCACGCG
>JAOACU010000598.1 GCA_026417715.1 Anaerolineae bacterium
GGCTAAGCTAGCCCGCGAAGAGCCTGCCCTGAGCCTGCCGAAGGGCGGGCTTGGGGTCGTTGTCGCGGCGACTTGCAGTCGCCAACACCGACTTTGCACCAGCCCTAACTGCAGAAAACAGGGGCTTGACAACTTGCTTTTTTCGTGGTATATTTTTGGCACTCTCGAATTGAGAGTGCTAACTCAAGAAATCGGTAAATTTTATGGTAGACTTGACGGAACGTCAGAAGAAAATACTCAGTCTGGTTGTTAGAGAATACGTTGAGACTGCCCAGCCGGTCGGCTCAGAGACGCTGGTGCGGAAGGGTGGTTTGCGTGTCAGTTCGGCGACGATCCGCAACGAACTCGCCACGCTGGAGGAACTGGGCTATCTGACGCATCCGCACACCTCGGCAGGGCGAATGCCTACCGAAAAGGGCTATCGCTACTTTGTTGAAACGCTGATGGAGGAATTCGAACTGCCGCCGGTGGAACAGCGGATGATTCGGCATCAGTTCCACCAAGTCACGCTCGATGTGGATCAGTGGATGCGACTTGCCGCCGCCGTGCTGGCGCGCGCCGCGCGCAATACCGCACTCGTCACAGCACCTACCGCCACGGCATGCCGACTCAAGCACCTGCAACTGGTTGCCATCAGCGATCAAGTGGCACTGCTCGTGATGGTGCTGCAAGATGGCACTGTCAAACAACAGATGCTCGCGCTGGCACAACCGATGGCACAGGAAGAATTGACGCGCATCTCCAATCGCTTGAACGCGCATCTCGCGGGCTTGAATCTGGAGCAGATGCGCGCGCTGACCGTTTCGTTCTCTGGGTTTGAGAACGATGTGTTGCGCGTCGTGATGAACATTATGCAACAGATTGATCGCCGTTCGGCGCACGATATTTATCGCGACGGGATTATGGACATTTTGCGCCAGCCCGAATTCGCGGCAATCGAACGAATGCAAGCGTTGTTGGAGATGCTCGAGCAACGCACTCTACTCGAAGAACTCTTGAGCGAATTCGCACCTGAGCAAGGTGTTCAAGTCGTCATCGGCGCGGAGAGCCAACGCGATGAGATGAGCGAATACAGTATGGTGCTCTCACGCTATGGCGTGCCTGGCGAAGCGCGCGGCATCGTCGGCGTGCTGGGCCCCGTGCGGATGCAGTACGCGCGTACGATTGGTGTAGTGCGTTACGTCTCTGGTCTGCTCAATGATTTGATGCTGCGAATGTACGGGCGGTAGGAGGTTTACTGCGTAGTGCGTATTGCGTAAAACCTAAAACGTGAAACGTGATACGCAATACGTAATACGCAATGCGTGCTGCGTAAGGAGGTAAGCGAATGGCAGAGGAAACCAAGCAAGAAGAACAAGTCACAGAGGAAAAAGTAAAAACGGAGGAACAGACGGTACAAGAAACAACGGCGCCGAGTGAACAGTTGCCC
>JAOACU010000599.1 GCA_026417715.1 Anaerolineae bacterium
ATCCCTGTATGTTTCAAGGTTTCAGCGGTAACGTGGCGGTCAAGCCCAACACAATGTATCAACTGAGCGTGCGCTTGAGAACGATTGGTGTGAGCGGACCGCGTAACAGCAGTTATCCCAATCACGGCTTTACCGTGCGTCAAGCGGGTTGGTTGGGCGAAGAGTGTGCCAATCCAGCAACAAATGCCTCGAGCCGACGTTTGTTGGACTATGTGAACGGTACGACCTCGGGCTGGATCACGGTCACGGCTAATTTTACGACGCGACCCAACGAATACTTTTTGGACAACTTGTATCTGATTTTGGAGAACACGACGGGCGGCGATGCCTACGTGGACTATGTTTCGCTGCGCGAGGTAGTTGGCGGCAACCCCACAGGACCCGAAGTGTTACGCAAAAATCGCTTTGCCTATCATCTCTACTTTGACCCAGCACCGTCTTGGCAGTGGGATTATTTCTTTCAACGCGCGGAACAAGGTGAATTGACGATTCGTCCGGTGGTGCTCGAGAAGAACGATTGGATCGCCAATCATCTGGACGCGAACGGTAATCCTGTGGGGGCGTACTATGAGTTGGATAACAATCGCTTTTACGCCGCGCCCAACACGGCGGTGCGACGTTTGCACGAGTACTTTTGGCGTTACTTGATTGCGCGCTGGGGCTATTCGCGCGCGGTGCATTCGTGGGAATTATTGAACGAGGGCGATCCGTACAACGGCAATCACTATGCGATGGCAGATGCCTTTGGACGATTTATGCGGCAAAACAATCCGTCGCGTCATTTGGTCACTACGTCCAACTGGCACAGTTTTCCGCAGTTCGAGTTCTGGGCGAATCCACAGTACAGCGGTGTGGATTACGCCGATGTACACGAGTACGCGTGTTGTGGCAACCGCTACATCGGCTGGGCACAAAACATCGCGCCACCACTCGCGTTTGAAAATCGTCCCGCGTATGTGGTTGGCGGTCGTGGACACTCGGTACGCATTCCTGGTGCCACGCAATTCAACAACACGGGGAGCACACCACGTTCGTTGGCAATTCGCGGTCAAGGCGAATGGATCATTCGCTTTCAGATGAAAGCCGAAGGGTTCACGGGCACGTGTGGCTTTGGCTTGCCGAATACGTTGGCTGGACCACGCTTGCTGTGGATTCTCGACAACACGCGCAGTGGCGTCGTACCACCGCCGAGCGAATCGGGTAAGATGTTCTTGTGCACGTCACCAGCAGGCACCTACGATTGGCGCACCTTCGAGAGTCGTTACACGCACGACGGTCAACTCGCGCCGATCACCGAACGCATCATTCTCAACGACAACAACATACACGAACTCTCGATTCACTTTCAAAACGGCTTTGGCACTGGCGGCAATGCGTGGATAGATAACATCGAGTTGATTGCGCCCGATGGTCGGCGCGCGTATCTCA
>JAOACU010000600.1 GCA_026417715.1 Anaerolineae bacterium
CGTGTACTTTGTCGCGGTGCACCGCGTCATTCGCGCGCCAGAGTTGACCACACTCCTTGCGACCTTCTCCGTCAATATGATGCTGATTGGCGCACTGACCATCATTTTTTCGACTAGTCCGCGCGGGCTAGACCTTGAACTGCCATCGTTCCGTGCTGGTTCGATCACCATCTTGGGAACACGTTTGGTGGCAGTGCTCGTTGCGATTGCCGTCACCATCGCGTTGTATTGGTTTCTCTACCGCACGCGCACGGGCAAATCGGTACGCGCGGTGGCAAACAATCGCGATGCGGCAGAACTGATGGGCATCAATTCCACTTGGATTCTTGCGCTCAGTTTTGGCATTGGCACAATGCTGGCAATGGTTTCAGGGGGATTGCTAGCCACGCTCTTTTCGTTCACCGTCCTGTCTGGAGGTGGCTTGGAGACCAAGAGTTTCGTGATTGTCGTTCTGGGTGGGCTAGGCAATCCAACGGGCGCATTGCTCGGCGGCATCATCATCGGCTTGCTCGAAAGTGTCACCACGATTTTTGTCCCCGTCAGTTGGGTGCCCATCTTCGAGTTCGTGATCTTTGTATTGATCTTGCTCTTCCGTCCCAGTGGCTTGCTGGGGGCGCGGTAGCGGATGATCGGAGGAAAAAGATGAAAACACTCACCAGTCCATTCTTCTGGATCATCCTAATTGTCGTGGGCGCGCTTGCCGCACTGCCGGTGTTGATGGACTCGACCTCGATGCGCGAGGATATGTTCTTGATTTTGATGCTGATGATTCTGGCTTCCAGCATCAATATCATTATGGGCTACACCGGCTATGTGAGTTTCGGGCACATTGTGTTCTTTGGTCTGGGCGGGTACATTGGCTTCTTCCTAACCAAAGAATTTCAAGTGCACTTTATGCTCGCCGCGCTCGTTGGTGGGATCACGGCAAGTCTCGTGGCATTTCTGCTGGGATTGCCAGTGCTACGCCTGCGCGGCGCGTACTTTGCGCTCGCGACGATTGGCATCAACGAAGCGTTTCGCGCGTTCTTCACCAATTTCGAGCCCTTCGGCGGATCGGTGGGAATGTTCTTTAACATCGCGGTATACGACGCATACGGCGGTGCAAAGAACGCTGGACAGTTGGCGTACTATGCAATGGTCGTAGTCGCGCTAGTGACAATCGCCACCAGTTTCCTCATCAAAAAGAGTCGCTTTGGTTTGGGCTTGATGACGATTCGTGAAGATCAAGACGCGGCAATGGTGTTGGGGGTGAATCCCGCGCGTTACAAAGTCATCACCTACACCATCTCGGCGTTTTTCCCTGCGATTGCCGGTGCCATCTTCTTCTTCAAGAATGGTCTCATCGAACCCTGTCTCTTATACACATCT